>ONJG01000066.1 GCA_900318105.1 uncultured Eubacteriales bacterium | reverse complement strand
CCCCTTTGGGTATCCTGACCGTGGAAATGGTGCCCTTTCCGGGCTCTCCGTCAACCTCCAGGGTTCCGTCGCAAAGAATTGAAAGTCTCGTGCGGACATTGTATATGCCGTGATGCTCTTCGGCGCTGCCCTCGGGGACTTTACCCTCAAATCCCACGCCGTCATCTCTCACGCTGACTACCCAGGCGTCCTCTGTCTCGGATGCTTTTATCACCAGGGTGCCTTCGGCTCTCCTCCTCTTGCATATGCCGTGCTTTATGGCATTTTCCACCAGGGGCTGCAGGGTCATCCTCGGCAGCAGGAAGTCGTCCCTGTCTATGTCCTTTACGACGGTTATGTTGGGAAAGCGCATTATCTCTATCGCCAGGTAGTGGTCGAGATGTTCGAGTTCCTCGCGCAATGTGACCATAGTCGGTTTATCTATATCCGTGAAATTGTCCCTGAGGTAGTCCGAGAGTTTGAAGATCATGTCCTGGGCTCTCTCCGGGTCTATATCGCACATGCCGGCTATGGATGACATGGTATTGAAGAGCATGTGCGGATTTATCTGCATCTGAAGTGAATAGAGTTTGCTCATGGTCATCTGGTTTTCCAGAATAGCGAGCTCTTCCTCTCTGGTTTTAAAGAAGTTCGTGTATACCAGAACCAGCGACAGGAATGTCGCCGTTGTCACAAAGAAGGACAGATTGGTCAGATGCTGTGCCCAGGCCGCAACGATCGGAATTATCGGATATGAAAGCAGCACCAGTTTCTCCGTAAAAGTCAACCTGCTTTTTACTATGCGCACAGCGCAGAGCAGCACCATGATGAACGGGATAATAATCGTCAGCACGTACAGTTTGCCGCGGTGGTAAAAACCGTCTTCTGAAAACACCGAATAGTACCCGAATGCAGCGTCGCCGATAGCCAGCAAACCCCCTGCAAATGCGGTAATTGTGATGAATATATCCGCCGCTTTTTTATTTCTGCCCGTCCTTTCAATCCACAGATCGAGCATCAGCCAGTATATGGCTGTCATCATCAGAGGGCAGATCAGGTAAATTGTGTTCGATGCTATAGCCCAGATTCTGTATTCAGGATATCCGTTGACTGTTTTGAATATGCCGTCGGAGCAAAGGTGCATGACATCAAAGAAGACGATCAGCAAAAATGCCGTCACTCCGGATTGCTGTGTCCTGCTTCGCATCATACTGAGCGAAAACATAAAGGCTATCACCATGCACAGCATGTTCATGGTGATTGAGATTATATCCCCCTCTGACAGATCCCCCACCCTTTTTGCGGTTTCGTATACCAGGAGCACTAAGGCCACAAGCTGAAGCGCAAGAAGGACCGCTCTGATTTCGGTCCTCAGTTCGGTATCCTCCGGCCTATTTGATTTTTCGACTTCAAGTATGTTACGAAGCATGTCACCTTTTTGTAATTCCGACTGTCTGAATTCGTCATTGACTATATCACAGAAAGGGCTCCAAGCCAATAATTCAAACGCCCCGGGACTGATTCCGGGGCGTTTGTAAATGTAAGGGAGATTACATTTATACGTTCTTAATTGATTTTTCGCTTATTAAATTGGTTTGCTAATCGTTTTTAGCTATTTTTAGGTAACTACCTCGAGGAATGACGGGAAGAGTTCGCCTTCATAGTAGAAGAGTCCTCTGCCGATCTCGTCTATATCCCAGACTCTCTGCGGATTGTCAGGATATGCTGCATAGCCGCCTGCGTATGTCTCGATTCTGTTGCCTGATGGCTCGAAGAAGTATATGGTCTGGCCGCGTGTGATGGCGTGGCGTGTAGGACCTACGTCTCTCTTTACCCTGTTCTTACCGATCAGGTCGGCTGCATGGCCGATTGCATTCCAGTCTTCGAGATAGAATGCGTGATGGTGGATTGTGTTAGGTCTCTCGTATTCAACGAATGCGATGTCGTGAGCCTTGTTACCACCGGTCAGCCAGCGGGCAAACGGTTTGCCGTCAGGCGTGTCACAGATCTCAGGTGCGAACATTCCGAGAACCTCGATGAAATATCTCTCAGCTTCTGCGATGTTTGGTCCGTAGAGCAGGAGATGGTCGAATCTCTGAGCTCTCATTCCGCGAGGCACATCCACCCATGGATCCGGGTTTCTGAGCATAGGAATATTTTCAGCCTGTGCAACTTCTGCATAGAGCTCGATTCTGTGGCCGGTGCAAAGAGTGAATCCATATCTCTTTCCATATCCCGGCTGCTCATCGCTTGCGATGTCAACAGGATATCCGAATGCTTCGGTTGCTGCCTTAAGCTCTTCGAGAGTCTCGGCGTCTGTTACTTTGAATGCAACATAGTCGAATCCGGACTCAGGAGCCGCTCTGAGAACCACTGAGTGATGGTCAAACTCATCATAAGTTTTGAACATAACTCTTCCGTCTGATGTTTTGCCTACAACATCAAGTCCCAATACTTCTTCGTAGAACTTGGCTGAAGCCTCGAGATCCGTCACTCTCAGCTGGATTAATCCCGGACGGATTGTTTTGGTAATAGCCATACTTTTTCCTCCTTTTTATAAAGTTCATCGTTTAATAGGGATCCTATTTATACCTTCTCAAGCACTATGTCGCCCGAAGGTTTTACACAACATGCAAGCACTATGCCTTGCGATTCTTCTTCCTCGCTCACGTGGGCCCTGCTCATGTTCTTGAACACCAGGTACTCACCTTCGAGGATCTTTACCTTGCATATCCCGCAGCCTCCGCCTTCGCAGCCGCCCTTGAAGATGCTGCGGCCGCTCTTGTGCATGGCTCTGAATATGCTCTCATCGTCTCTGCCGATGAATGTTGTTCCTGATTGTGCGTCTTTGATTGTGTATTTCATGGCGCTGCCTCAGTTAATCTCTTAAGCGATAACTATTTGTTCTGCGAGAGCTGGTATGCGACATCGATGATCATATCTTCCTGTCCGCCTACCATCCCTCTTCTTCCGAGTTCTACGAGTATGTCTCTTGGGTCGAGTTTGTATTTTTCGGCTGCATCGTATACGTGGAGCAGGAAGCTCGAGTATACGCCGGCGTAGCCGAGCATAAACGATCCGTTGCTTATGATCTGCGGTCTCTGCATGATGGGGTCGACTGCCTCGGCCGCCACATCCATGAGTCCGTAGAAGTCCACATCGCCTGTGTCAACTCCGGCTCTTTTGAGAACTCCGGCGAGCACCTCGAGCTGGGTATTGCCCGAGCCTGCGCCGAGACCCCTCAGCGTGCCGTCGATGTATGTGGCTCCTGCCTCGACTGCCGCAAGTGAGTTCGCAACTGCCATGCCCATGTTGTTGTGAGCGTGGAATCCCACCGGGATCTTTACGGCCTTTGACACCGCGTCGATTCTGGCTGCCACATCCTCCGGGAGGAGGTAGCCTGACGAGTCTGCCATGTTGATGTAGTCAGCTCCGTAGCTCTCCATCTTGAGGGCTTCCTCGACTATCCTCTCGACCGGTGCCAT
>ONJG01000005.1 GCA_900318105.1 uncultured Eubacteriales bacterium | reverse complement strand
CGGATGAAAGGATTCGAACCTTCACGATGTTACTCACACGGACCTGAACCGTGCGCGTCTGCCAATTCCGCCACATCCGCATATTTATGACGTGCCTTTCGGCACGCCATGATATTTTACACTATTGAAACTGATATGTCGAGAGTTTTATTACTACTCTTCCTCTTCGGCCATAATGGCATCGAACTCAGCTGCAGCAGCGTCGAATTCTTCCTCGGTCTCAATCTCGAGAATTTCGAATTCCTCATCGCTTACCTGCTTGTATCCGTAGATGTATACATCATCCGTTCCATCCTCGGGAGCGAGTGCGATATACTCCTTTCCGTCGAGCTCAAATGTGCCCATAACATAGCAGTCAACTGCTGTATCGTCATCAAATTCCAGAGTGATGATATCTTCTTCCTCTTCGACGTTTACGTTCTTAATATCCTCTGCCATAAGAAGTCTCCTTTCTTCTGTTACGGTTTCAATATATCATCTGTCGGAGCTTTTATCAAGTGAGGTCGCAAAGTATTCCGCCACGCTCTCGGCCGCTTTTGAATTCATTCCGTCAGCTTCGAGCAGCTCATCGTAGCTCGCTTTTTTGATTGCATCGATGCTGCCGAAATGCTTCAGCAGGCTCTTTCTTCTTGCAGGACCTATGCCGGGTATATCCTCGAGTCCGGATTTCAGCATCTTCTTTCCCTTTACGCCAGACATGTACGTGATGGCAAATCTGTGTACTTCTTCCTGGATGTTGCCGCAGTAGCTGAAGAGAAGCCTGTTGTCCCTGAGGTCGATTTCGCTGCCGTCGTCAAAGACGATGGCGCGGGTCCTGTGGGCATCGTCTTTTGCGAGCCCGACGACCGGGATCGCGATGCGGAACGCATCGACGACGGCCTTGACCGCGTGTACCTGCCCGAGGCCTCCGTCTATGAACATGATGTCGGGATATCTGGAAAAGCCCTCGTCTCCGGCTCTTGCTCTTTTGAGCCTCCTGTATATGACCTCCCTCAGGCTTCCGTAGTCATCTCCCTCCGCGGTCTTTACCTTGAATTTCCTGTAGTCGTTTTTAACCGGCTTTCTGCCCTCGTACACCACCATTCCGGCCACGGTATCGAGTCCGTTGAAGTTGGATATGTCGTAAGCTTCGATTCTGTACTCCCTGTCATCCCCGTCCGGGATGAGTATCGGGGCGTTGCCGTTGATCTCTGCCGATTTTTCTATCAGCTTTCCTATTTCGGAACGGAGAGCGTCTCTCCTTTCGATCTCGCGCTCCGCCTTTTCGTCAAGCGAACCCGCAAGCTCGATGGAGTCCTGGGCAGCCATTCTTACCAGTGCTTTTTTCTCGCCTCTTTCGGGCACGATGATTCTGGTCTTGTGCAGCTTATCCGACCCGCTTCCGGCGTTCGATTCGTTGATTGAGTTGAGCATGTCCGCTATCAGCCCCTCATCTTCTATATGAGAAGGAATCAGTATTTCCTTTGGCAGTGCGGACATTTCCGGATAGTGCTGTTTGATAAAGGAGCCCAGTATATCCGCAGCCTTGCTGCCGGTTCCCGTTTTATCCGTATACTCTTCTCTTATGTATGTTATTTCACGTCCGCTGAGCTTTCCGTCCCTCACCTTGTACTGCGCCACAACATTCGTCTTGTACGAAATCACCGGTATGAGAACATCTATATCCTCATCCCTTCTCATGGTGGCTCTCTGCGTCTCGTTCAGAGCTCTCAGGGATTTTATGTAGTCCCTGTACTTGGCAGCCTCTTCATACATGAGGTTTTCCGAGGCTTCCTTCATCTTCTTTTCGTTGCTTCTTATGACGCTCTGCGCCTTTCCGCCGAGTATGTCGAGTATCTCCGATATGGACCTCTTGTATTCCTCTTTGTCCGCCTCACCTATGCAGACGCCGGGACATTTTCCTATGAAGTAGTTGAGGCAAGGCCTCACATCCCTTTTGAATTCCTGCTGGCGGCATCTCTTGAGCTGATACATCTCGTCTATCATGCGGACGGTCTGTCTGACAGCCCCTGCATCCGAGTACGGACCGAAGTATCTGTTTCCGTCCCTTTCCATGCGTCTGGTGCTGAATACCCTCGGATACTCCTCCGTCGTTGTCACGACGATATACGGATATGACTTGTCATCCTTCAGCAGGATGTTGTAGCGCGGCAGATACTTTTTTATGAGATTGCATTCCAAAAGAAGAGCTTCCATCTCCGAGCTGCAGCTGATGTATTCAAACTCAGCAATATTGGAGACCATAGCTCTTACTTTGGCATCCTGTTGAGAAGTCCGTCTGAAATAGCTTCTCACGCGGTTCCTGAGGTTGACCGCTTTGCCCACATATATGACCTCGCCCAGGCTGTCCTTGTGAAGGTAAACACCCGGTGTGGTCGGCAGTTTTTTTAGTTCATCCTCTATGACGAACAACGCTACCTCCGGTTCCTACTTTTTCTTATTATCCTCAATCGCCTGTTCAAGCGCCTCTTTTCGTATGTCCGCTGTCCTCGGGGCGAGCTTTTCGTAACCCCCTCCGTAAGTCCAGTTTCTGCGCCTTCTGTCCTCATCTATCTCCATCTGTTCAAGGGCCATCTGCCTGAGCTTGAGCCTGTACCTGAGAGCGCGCATCTTCTTGCGCTTTCTTCTCACATAAAGGATTCTCAGCAAGAGCAGGATCAGGAGCCCGAGAATCACTCCCAGCACAATCGCCGCCCTGTTGGATATATACAGCATGGAAGGGGGCCATCCCTTCCTGATTTCTTCGTGTGTTACAAGGTTTACGGTACCTTTCAGTTCATCCGCGACATAAATTCTGAATTCGCCCACCTTGGTGCCCTTTTCAAGCGGCGCTCTGAGGCCTTTGTCCAGAACGATGTCCGTTTCGATGAGGTCCTTCGTGCCCTCCGGAGGAACATAGGCAAAGCCCTTTGTCTCCGTATAGGCTGTGACTCTCACCTTTTCCCCGCCTCTGACCATGACATGGCCCGCAGGCTTGTTCGCATCCACCACAGCATCGCGCGTGGCTATTGTGCTCGCATAATCAATAAGCGCTCCGGCTTCGTTCTTCGCCCTGTTCTCCGCCGAGTCCATAAGAATGACTATGAACTGCATGTCATCCTTGGTGTTGAATCCCGAATACTGAGATCCGTTTACGGGATCGCCGAGAGTGCTCATTATCCCTCCTTTTTTGGAGAGATATTCCTTTATTACTTCATAGCGGAGAGCTGCCTGTGTTATCACCGCGCAATCGGCCGCAGTTGAATATTGCTTTGTGTCATACTCACCGCTCGGGCTGGTAAACTCCGTGTCCATGATTCTGAGCCCGAGGCACTTCGAGTTCATCTCCTTTACGAATACGGAGCCCTTTGTTGCACTGTACCTTGCCAGCGCTTCGGCTGCCTGTCCGTATCCGTCGACGAGCATGGCTCTGAAAAGCTCACTTACTTTAACTGTATCGCCCTCTTTATATCTGTTTCCGAATTCGGCAACCCTTTCACTGATTACAACGTTGTTTTCCATTTCTTCTTCGTTGTACATCTTGTCCAGCACCACCATTGCGGTAACCAGCATGGCAACCGCACCGGGCTGCATCTTTCTTTCTGCGTTATGGTTGATAACCATCTCGCTGGTGGACCCGGACATCACGGCATAAGAGGATGAGCTTATATTCATCCCCTCCAGCACCTTTGCGATTTCTCCCTCGGATGCCGCAAATGCATCAAAACTGATGGTGGACATCAGTATCATAGATATGATGACCACCATCAGATTCTTAATTCGCTGTGTTTTGTCTGATTTAAACACCAATCAATACTCCACTAAGCGTTCTCAGCCTCGAATTCCTTCATATATTCGATCAGCTTGTCAACGCCCTCCTCCGGGAATGCGTTGTAGATGGAAGCTCTGCAACCTCCGACGATTCTGTGACCTTTGAGGTTGATCATGCCTCTCTCCTTGGCGCCTGCCACGAACTTCTTGTCGAGTTCCTCGTCGCCGGTTACGAAAGTAACATTCATGAGAGATCTGTCTTCCTTGGCAACAGTGCCCTTGAAGAGCTTCGAGTTGTCAAGATAGTCGTACAGCTTCTTGGCCTTGCGCACATCCTTTTCGTGCATGGCCTTAACACCGCCGTTTGCAAGCAGATACTTGAATACTTCGCCTGCTACATAGATTGTGTAACTCGGTGGCGTGTTGTACATGGAACCCTTCTCGGCATGTGTCTTGTAATCAAGATAGATAGGTGTGTTCTCAGGAGCCTTTCCTACGAGATCCTTTCTGATGATTACGATTGTGAGACCTGCAGGAGCGACATTCTTCTGAGCACCGCCGTAGATAACGCCGAATTTCGATACATCAACCTCCTCGGAGAGGATGCAGGAAGACATATCAGCTACTACCATGTGATCTCCGAAATCAGGCATCTCATTGTAGTGAGTTCCGAATACGGTGTTGTTATAGCAGATGTATACATAATCCACATCAGGTCTGATATCGTCCTTGCTTACCTTTGGGATGTATGAGTACTTATCCTCTTTTGATGAAGCCACGCAGCGTGCATCGCCGAATTTGCATGCCTCCTCGTAAGCTTTCTGACCCCACTGGCCTGCCACGATGTAATCAGCCTTTCCGGAACCTGTCATGAGATTCATCGGAATCATCGAGAACTGCAGTGTAGCTCCGCCCTGCAGGAAGAGAACATAGTAGTCATCGGGAATGTTCATCAGCTTGCGCAGGTTAGCCTCTGCATCGTCGATAATCTTCTGAAACTCAGGGGATCTGTGGCTCATCTCCATTACGGATTCGCCTGTTCCTTCATAGTTGAGCATCTCATCGGCGCACTTTCTGAGCACGGGCTCAGGCAGTACGGATGGACCAGCCGAGAAATTAAGTACGCGATATTCTTCAGCCATTGGTAAATACCTCCGTTACATAGTTGTTAAATAGTTTGTTGTAAATATTATACTCCACATCCGTGTCACTTCTGTGAAGTTATAATCTGTTGTTTACAGCTTCGGACCTGCTGCCACGAGAGCTTTTCCGGCATCGTTCGATGTGTATTTGTCGAAGTTCTTGATGAATCTTCCTGCCAGGTCTTTGGCCTTTTCTTCCCACTCGGATGCATCAGCATAAGTGTCTCTCGGATCGAGGATTGCAGGGTCAACACCCGGAAGCTCTGTCGGTACCTCGAAATCGAAGTACGGAATCTTCTTGGTCGGAGCGTTCAGAACATCGCCGTTCAGGATGGCATCGATGATTCCACGGGTATCCTTGATGGAGATTCTCTTTCCTGTTCCGTTCCAGCCTGTGTTTACGAGATAAGCCTTGGCTCCGCTCTTGTTCATTCTCTTGACGAGCTCCTCTGCATACTTTGTAGGATGGAGCTCCAGGAATGCCTGTCCGAAGCATGCCGAGAATGTCGGTGTAGGCTCTGTGATTCCTCTCTCTGTTCCTGCGAGCTTTGCAGTGAATCCCGAAAGGAAGTAGTACTGTGTCTGCTCCGGTGTCAGGATTGATACAGGAGGCAGTACTCCGAAAGCGTCAGCCGAGAGGAAGATTACGTTCTGAGCCTCAGGGCCTGCGGACTTGCCGTTTACCTTGAGGGCAATCTT
>ONJG01000004.1 GCA_900318105.1 uncultured Eubacteriales bacterium | reverse complement strand
GACCAATGAAGCTGCCTTTCTTTTCTCCATTATTATTAGCCATAATTCTCCTTTCTTTTTCGCTGCTGTCGCGAAAACCCAAGACTAAAATAAATGAACCGTTACAGTAATTATTGAGTATATTCTCTATTAATAATCAACATTTGTCAACACTTTTGTGTTGTTTTATGTTGTTTTTATATTATCTGTGTTGATATTTCTTTGATTACTATAGATTTATGCAATAAAAAACCGTTCAATACACTTTGAACGGTTTTAAGTGAATCTGATTAAATCAGTTCCAATGCCTGCCTGAGGTCGGCTATTATATCCTCATGTAATGCCTCCTGATTAATAAAGCTTGGCGCCTGCCGGGATTCTGTCATCCACGAGCAGGAGGTTCAGCATCTCCTCGCCGTCGTACTCATTGACCGCAGATATGAGCATGCCGTTTGAGTACTCTCCCATCATCTTTCTCGGCGGGAGATTTACGATTGCTATCGCTGTCTTTCCAACGAGCTCTTCCGGGCTGTAGTATGCTTTGATTCCGCTCAGGATGATTCTGTCTTCACCGCTTCCGTCGTTCAGAGTGAACTTGAGGAGCTTGTCTGACTTTGGAACTTCTTCGCATGCCTTAATCTTGACAGCTCTGAAATCCGACTTGCTGAATGTATCGAAGTCGACTTCCTCCTCGAAGAGCGGCTCTACCTTGACCTTGCTGAAATCTATGGCGACTGTCTCTTTCTTGGGAGCTCCGCCGCCCTTTCCTTCGGGTTTCATTACAGGGAACAGCTGGACGTCTCTGATTGTGGCGCTGTCGGTCAGCAGCATCACCAGTCTGTCGACTCCGATGCCTATGCCTCCTGTCGGCGGCATTCCGACTTCCAGTGCATTGACGAAGTCGGTATCCATTGGATGGGCCTCGTCGTCGATTCCGAGGTCGAGCTGCCTCTGCTGCTCTGCGAACCTCTCGTACTGGTCGATCGGGTCGTTGAGCTCTGAGAATGCATTGGAGAGCTCCCAGCCGTTAATGTATGCCTCGAACCTTCTTGTGATCCTCGGGTCTTTCGGATCTTTCTTTGCAAGAGGTGATACCTCGAGAGGATGTCCGCATACAAAGCACGGTCCGTCCAGGAAGCCCGGGATGTCCTCGCAGTAGTCCTCAAACATCTCTGCGATTATCTTACCCCTGCTCCAGTCGGCTTCATTTTCAAATGTCATGCCGTATTTCTTCGCTGCCTCTATGGCCTCTTCATCGCTGTCGATTTTGTCGAATCTGATGCCGGTGGCGTCGATTACGGCCTGAGTCATATCTATTTTGTTCCATGGCGGAGTCACGTCGAACTCTTTGTCACCGTATTTGATAATCGGAGTCCCGTTGACGGCCATAGCGCATTTGTATGTCACCTGCTCCATGAGGTCCATCATGGTTTCGAGATTGACATATGCCTTATATGCCTCCATCGAAGTGAACTCTGGGCTGTGGTTCTTATCCATGCCCTCGTTACGGAATACTTTTCCGATTTCATATACACCGTCGAGTCCTCCGACTATGAGCCTCTTGAGATGCAGCTCAAGCGAGATACGGAGAGTCATGTCGATATCCAGGGTGTTGTGGTGCGTCCAGAACGGCCTGGCAGCAGCGCCGCCCGCGATGTTTCCGAGCACGGGTGTCTCAACCTCTATGAGGTCATAGTCCTCTTCGAGCACCTTTCTCATCGTGCTGATGGTCTTGGCTCTCTTGATGAATGTATCCCTGACCTCCTCGTTCATGATGAGGTCAACATATCTCTGGCGGTATCTGAGATCCGTGTCCTTGAGGCCGTGCCATTTGTTGGGCAGCACCTGCAGGGATTTGCAGAGCAGGGTCACCGTATGCGCCCTGACGCTTATCTCACCGGTCTTGGTCTTGAACACCTCGCCGATGGCTCCGATTATGTCTCCCACATCATAAGTCTTGAATACGTCGTATTCCTCCTGGCCGATGTTGTCCCTGGCCACGAATACCTGTATCCTTCCCTGCTTGTCCTGCATGTCGACAAATGCGACCTTGCCCATGCGGCGGAATGCCATAATACGGCCGGCTATTCTGACCTCCTGGTCTTCCATCGCCTCGAAATTGTCCTTGATGTCGCCTGAGTGTGCGGACACATCAAATGTCTCCACGAGATACGGGTCTCTTCCCATCTCTCTGAGTTCTTCGAGTTTCTTTCTCTTTATCTGCCTCTGTTCGCCGATTTCCTTTTCGGTAAGTTCTCTTTCTTCGGCTTCGGGCTTAATGCCTTTGTTCTCGGACATTATCTCTTGACCTCCATGATTTTATACTTGGCCGTGCCGTCCGGAATCGGGAATTCAACTGTATCTCCTGCCTTGTGGCCCATTATGTGCTGACCCACGAGGGATGCGTTGGAGAGTTTGCCGTTCAGAGGATCTGCCTCTGTGGTTCCCACTATCTTATATGTGACGGTCTCCTTAAGTTTCATATCCTTGAGAGTGACGGTGCGGCCTGTCTGTACGGTATCATCGCCGTCATCCTCTGTCTCGTCCACGATTTTGGCTGTACGCAGTATCTCCTCGATGGTGCTGATGCGCTCTTCTGTCTCAGCCTGAGCATCCTTTGCTGCATCATACTCGGCATTTTCGCTGATATCTCCGAGTGAGATGGCCTCTTTCAGTCTCTCTGCGTTCTCCTTGCGGACTACAGTGATAAGATGATCGAGTTCTGCATTTAGTTTGTCATAACCTTCTCTGGTCATTTCGTTTTGTTTCTGAGCTGCCATTTTTTCTTTCCTTTCCCTTTTAATTATTTACAGTCTTCCGACTTCTTTTACTTTTACATTTTCACTGGATGTGAGGCACATTATGGATGTGTATCTGAGTCTGAATCTCATTAGCATCTGCATAGGATGCGAGCTGCTCCATCTTTTCCTTTGTGGACATCACCGAGCCGTAGCATCCGAGGTTGGTACCTATGCCTGCCAGGTGCACGAAGTCACAGCTTGCTCCTGAGGGCCTCGTGATTGACTGTTAGCAACGGATATTTACTCATCTCATGTCCCTTTAGTCGGCGAGTTTGTTTTCCTCCACGAACCTTCTTATCTTCATTCCGGTCGTCTTGTTGAACTCGCTTTTCTTTATAACTATATGTTTGATGCTCTTCCAGTCCGGAAGGTCACGGTTGATCTTGTCAACTTCCCTGTCAATGAGCTCATATACGGCCTCTTCATCATCGGCCTTGTCCCCGAGGGCTTCTCTGACATTTTCCCTGTCAGGCCTCAGAGTGACATAAATACCCCTCATCATCCTGTCTTCGTTTTCCTCGTCTGCCCATACCATGCACTCTTCGATATACGGGCTCCTTCCGAGCTTTTCCTCGAGCTCTTCGGGGAATACATTCTTTCCGTTGGCTGCGATTATTACGTTCTTCTTGCGGCCTGTGATGTAGATGTAATTGTCCTCATCGAGATGTCCGAGGTCTCCTGTGTGGAACCATCCGTCTTCCATGCACGCCTCTGTGGCTTCGGGATTCTTGTAATAACCCATCATGACCTGAGGGCCGCGGAAGCATATCTCTCCGTTTCCGTCCTCGTCCTTGTCCACTATCTTGCACTCAGTGAACTGGAAGAGCTTTCCTGCGGAGTCGTTTCTCATGAAATGCCACTGATCCGGATTGAGCGCGACCATCGGAGATGTCTCCGTCAGGCCGTAGCCCTGGAGGCACGGTATGCCCATGCTGCGGAAGAACGCAAGGACCTTTGGATCCACCCTCGCGCCTCCTGCGATGAACATGTCGATGCGCCCGCCGAACTGAGCCATTATCTTGTTAGCTATAGGTTTTGCGACATTAATGCCGATTTTTGTTGTAAAGTTGTTGAACGCAAAGAGCGTATTTACCAGTTTATCCTGTCCCTGCTTTTTGAGGGTCTTCTGTATAGTGTTGTAGAACTTCTCATAGATGAGAGGCACTGCGAGCAGGAATGTGGGTTTTACCAGCTGCATGTCCTTGGTGATGTACTTGAGCCCGCGGCAAAAAGCCATCGATGCTCCCATGAACATTCCCTCTATCATGGTGCATGTGCACTCGTATGTGTGATGTATCGGAAGCACACTGAAGAACACATCCTCGGGTACCACCTCAAGGTATGTCTGTGCGATAAGCACATCCGAGCAGAGGTTTCTGTGAGAGAGCATTACTCCCTTGGACACTCCCGTAGTGCCTGAGGTAAAGAGTATGGATACCATATCCGATGCTCTGACCCTGGCATCGAGGTAGGATCTGTCTCCTGCATCGACCTTTTTGATTCCTTCCGCTCTTACGACATCCCATGAGTACAGGCCTTCTTGGGCATTCTCGTGGTAGCCGTGGCCTACTCCGATTACATAATCAAGTCCGGTTTTGGCATATTTCTTTATGTCTTTGAATATCTTGTAATACTTTTCCTGGCAGCAGATAACGGCCTTGATGTCTCCCATCTCAACGAGATTTTCGAGTTCCTCGGGAGAGAGTTCCTTGTCCAGCGGAACCACCACGCCGACGCCGCCTGTGATGGCGAAATAAGACTCGGCCCATTCGTAGCAATTGGCTCCGATAACACCGATATGCGCTCCTCTGAGCCCCATGGCAGTCAGCTCCGTGCCGATTCCGCGCACGTCCCTGAGCACCTGACTATATGTATATTCCGTATAATGATCGTCACCGTTCATTATCTGATGATACAGAACTTTGTCTCCCCATATCTTTGCGGATGATTCCATCAGATACTTGAGCTCCGGCACCGCCCTGCCTTTTTTATACATAACTGCAGGCTCGGTGCTGCTGTTTATGGCATCGACGAAGGACTGCATGTCCGCCATCTCCGCTTCCTTGAGCTCTGCGTACTCCGCATCGCTCATCTTATATAAATCAACATCTTTATACTTTGCGATAACTTCCTGGTAATTGTTCATTATTAACTATTCCTCCGGTAATTTCGTGACGTCTATCCACCCGATGGAGCGCGATACCTCGAAGAGTTCACCCGGCGTAAAGCCCGCAGCAGAGTTCGATGAACCGCAGGCCGGATAGACCGTATCAAAGCGCTGTATGGATTTGTCGCAGTATATCTTTACATTTGGATTTGTGACACCGAATGCGCATACACCGCCTATCTCATGATTGGTATACTCCGGCACCTCCTCGGGCGTGAGCATTCTGGCTTTCTCTCCGAAGAAGTCCTTGTATTTCTTATTGTCTATCTTGGCATCGCCTGCCGCCTGAATGAGTATGCCGGTGCCGTCCTTGAGCTTGAAGCTCAGAGTCTTGACTATGTGCTCAGGCGCAGTGCCCACGGCTTTGGCCGCAAGCTCCACCGTGGCGCTCGAAACGTTGAACTCCATGATCCTGTCATCCATGCCCAGTTCTTTCAGATATGCTCTTGCGATTTCAATAGACATTCCAATTTCCTCCTTTAAGAGTTTTCGCTGCCCTTTGTCTTTGCGAGGACCAGCCCGATTACAAGGCCGATAAGCGATGGCACAACCCAGCCGAGTCCGAGGTCAAAGAACGGGAATATCTTTGCACCGAGCCCTGCTATGGACGTGACCCCGAGAGCCTTGAAGAAATCAAAGACAGCCGGGATTATGGCGCCTATGCTGGCACAGAGGTATACATATCTGCTGCCTTTGAAAAGCTTTTCGCAGAGCGCCAGTATGATCAGCGCGATGGCGGGCGGATATATCAGCATGAGCACCGGAACGGCGAATTTAATGATCGCCGTAAGTCCGATATTCGACACTATGAATGAGAACAGTGTGAATACCATCGCCCAGCCCCTGTAGTTCAGTTTGCCCGGAATGAGCGTGACGAACATTTCTCCGCAGCTTGTGACGAGGCCTATGGCTGTCTTGAGGCAGGCGAAGGTGATTGTGATCGCCAGGACGAACTGTCCAACTCCTCCGAGGTAGTGGTTCGAAATCTGAGTGAGCGCGATGCCGCCGTTATCGGAGAGTTCGAACAGGCCTCTTGACTGTGCTCCCATTATGATGGTCAGGATGTAGATGATGGCCATCAGTATGCCGGTGAATACGCCGGACTTAAGAGTGGCTCTTGCGACGTCATTGTCATCATCCACCCCGAGGTCTCTTACAACATTTATTATTACGATGCCAAACGCGAGACCCGCTATGGCATCCATGGTTCCGTAGCCTTCGATGATTCCGTTGAAAAGCGCGCCGCTCTGATAATCATCTATCGGTGCCACTTCGGATATCGGGGATCCCGGATTGATGAGCGCCACGATTATAAGCACCGCCAGGAACAGGAGGAATATCGGATTGATAATCCTTCCTATCCATGTCGTTATTCCGCTCGGCCTGAGCGAGAAGAACATTACAAATGCAAAGAACACCAGCGAGAACAGCAGGAGGGCGATTCTCGGATGTCCCCCGGTGAGAGGCTCGAGGCCTGTCGTAAACGATACCGTCGCGCATCTTGGGATCGCAAAGAACGGTCCGATGGTCAGGTAGAGCACGGCAGTGAACACCCTTCCGTACTTCCTGCCTACTTTGCTCGACAGATGGAACAGATCATCGCTGTGAGTATTTCCTATCGCTGCAACAGCCAAGATCGGTATGGTCACGGCCGTGATGCAAAAGCCTATAATTGCAAGCCAGGAATTGCTGCCCGCCATTTGTCCGAGGTGCACCGGGAATATGAGATTTCCCGCACCAAAGAACATTCCGAACAGAGTGCTCGCGACCAGAATGGTCTCCTTCATAGTCAGTGTTTTCTTTTTCATCTTAGGATAAGTCCTTTCAGTTAGTTTTCCTGTATATCCCTTCACCCTTATCTATAGCTCACGTCTGCCTTCTATGGCCTTGAGGAGCGTCACTTCGTCCGCATACTCGAGGTCTCCTCCTATCGGAAGTCCGTGAGCAATTCTCGTGACTTTAATGCCCGATGGCTTTAAAAGATTTGCTATGTACATGGCCGTGGCCTCTCCCTCGATATTGGGATTGGTGGCAAGTATCAGTTCTTTGACATCCGGCTCTGACTGGAGCCTTCTGACCAGCGATGCGAGATTGAGATCGTTCGGTCCGATGCCGTCCATCGGTGATATCGTGCCGTGCAGCACATGATATCTGCCTTTAAACTCCCGTATCCTCTCCATGGCCATTACATCCTGAGGCGACTCGACCACGCATATCACACTGCCGTCCCGGCTTTCGTCTGCGCATATCCTGCACTTGTCGCTGTCCGTGAGGTTGCCGCAGACTTCGCAGTAGTGCAGGGATTTTTTTGCGCCCGAAATAGCATCCGCAAGCTCTTCTGCCTCCCTGTCCGTCAGGCTCAGGATGTGAAATGCAAGTCTCTGGGCGGTCTTGCCTCCTATTCCGGGGAGTTTGCCCAGTTCATTTATGAGTTTGTTAAGCGGCCTCGGGTACTGTCTCATGTTTTAGAAGCCCGGTATTCCGAGTCCGTCTCCCATGGCACCGAGTCCTCCGGTGATCTTGTTCATCTCAGCCTCGGTGAGTTCCTCCATCTGTCTGATGGCTTCATTGACAGCCGCAGTCACAAGATCCTGGAGCATTTCAACATCATCGGGATCGACTACATCCTTATCTATGATGAGCTTTGTAATCTCTTTGTTTCCGTTTACGGTGACCTCAACGGCGCCGCCGCCTGCGGTTGCAGTGAGCTCCTTTTCTGCAAGCTCAGCCTGAGTCTGCTCCATTTCAGCCTGCATCTGCTGCAGCTGCCTGAGCTGCTTTTGCATATCTCCGCCGCCGCCCATGCCGCTAGGTCTGTTTTTCTTTGGTTTCTTACCGGCCTTCATGCCTTTACCCATTGTTTGTCCTCCTGTATCTGTGTGAAATCAGCTCTCGATTACGGGCTTGATTCCGAATAAATCCTCTATATCTGACGCAGCTTCGTTGAGAGCTTTATCGCTTTGAAGTATCTGCGCGGTTTCCTCCTCAGTCATCTCGCGGGTCTTCCTGGCGTCTTCTCCGGGGTCTCCGCTTTTAAGGGAAACTATTATGCTGTTTCCGTAGAGCTTTCTTGCGATCTCGGTTATCTCCCTGAGCTTTTCCTCCGCAAGCCTTATCTTACCGGGCCTGACTGCTATCCTGAGTTCTCCCGCATCGAAGTCAAGCGCTTCGGAGTGATGACCGACCAGGCTGATAAAGCTGCGGTCATTTGCCGCGACCTCCTGGACTATCCTGTCCCACATTTCGGTTGGGTTTCCGGTCTCCGGCGGCAGTTCGTGCTCTTCTTCGATTTCTGCTGCTTCAGGCATCAGCTCCCTGAGATCCGCTACGGGCTCCATCTGCACGGTATTTCTCGTTACCTCGGTTTTTTCTGCCTGAGGGGTCTTTGCGGGCCGGACCGGCACAACCGGCACCTCGGGTGCTTCCCTTCCTGCCGCGAGCTTTACCGCGGCTGTCTCAAGGAGTATCCTCGGTCTTTCGGAGTAGCGTCCCATATTGATGTACTCTGATATAAGACGTATCGCAGATTCGATGAATATCGCATCTGTCTTTCCTGCCTGGCTTTTTATCCTTGCGGCGTTTTCCTGCGACATCGCCATGATTTTTTCGGGCTTTGCGACATACTTGGCTACCATAAGGTCCCTGAGATGTACATTCCAGTCCTTAAGTATCTGCCTTGCGTCCTTGCCCCTCTTTATTATTTCATCTATATATATGAGCGCTTTTCCGGGGTCCCCCGAGAGGACGGCGTCGGTCAGTGCGAGGTAGAAATCCTCGCCCGCGGCGCCTGTGTATTCGAGCACGAGGCTCCGGTCCAGTCTGGCATCTCCCGCCGCGATGCACTGCTCGAGTATGGAGAGTGCATCCCTGACCGAGCCGCCTGCCCTGGCCGCTATCGTGGAAAGCGCATCTTCGGTTATTTCTATATTTCTCTTATCGCATATTCTCTTCATTCCGGACGCGAGGTCTTCCTCTGTAACGCGCCTGAAGTTCAGCTCCATGCACCTCGACCTGATGGTGGCGCGGACCTTCTGGGGATCCGTCGTGGCCAGTATGAATATGGCATGCTCAGGCGGTTCCTCGAGGGTTTTGAGGAATGCGTTCTCGGCAGCCTGAGAGAGCATATGCACCTCATCTATGATATATACTTTGTATTTTCCGATTGAGGGCGGATACTTGACCATATCCACGATGGCGCGGAGATCGTCCACTCCGTTGTTTGATGCGGCATCGAGTTCTATGCAGTCGACGAACCTGCCCTCGCGTATGGCCTCGCAGTTCTCGCAGTGACCGCAGGGGATGCTCTCGCCTCCTCCGGTGCAGTTCACGGCCTTGGCCAGTATCCTTGCTGTGCTGGTCTTACCTGTTCCGTGAGTTCCCGCAAAAAGATAAGCCTGGCTCACCGTCCCTGTCTTTAACTGGTTTTTCAGTATCTTGACGATGTGCTTCTGGCCTATGATATCTTCGAATACTTCGGGCCTCTCGGCCCTGTACAGAGCAGTCTGCATATATCTCCTCTTTGTCTATAAAAAAAGCGGTTGGCGATTTGCAGTACGCAGAGGCTGGTCTGCGGCACACAAGACTTATCGCTTAATGCTGCTACCTCTCAGTCCTGACATGGTTCACG
>ONJG01000041.1 GCA_900318105.1 uncultured Eubacteriales bacterium | reverse complement strand
CAGTCGGTTCCGGTGAAGTCACTGAGCTGCGATCCGGAATCGTTTGATTTTGTCAAATGGAAGAAGTGTATGGCAGGAGTTCTTAACGAGACACCGGAGCTTCTTTTGACAGAAGCGGACAGACAGGGAGAGCCCGAACTCAGGAAAGAGATTGCGGCTTATATATATAAGTCAAGAGGCGTCATCTGCACTCAGGAGCAGGTTGTGATCAGCGCGGGTACCCAGCAGCTGGTCAGCCATCTTGCAAGGATATTGAAACTCATGGATATAGGGCATGTATCAGTTGAAGATCCCGGCTATATACCGGTCAGGAGCATTTTCCGCGACTGGGGATTCAGCATGAGCTGCGTTCCCGTCAGAGAAAACGGGATACAGATTGAAAGACTGCCTGTTAATATCAAAACGGCGGCATATGTCTGCCCGCAGAACCAGTTTCCGACCGGAGCACTGATGCCCGTCGGAAGAAGACACCAGTTGCTTGACTGGGCAAAGGCAAATGACAGTATCATAATTGAAGATGACTACAACAGCGAGCTCAGATATACTGGGATGCCGGTGCCGGCTCTGCAGGGCCTCGACAGAGAAGGCAGGGTCGTATACATAGGGTCGTTCACGTCAACTCTGTTCCCTGCAATCAGAATAAGCTACATGGTGCTGCCACCTGTGATGGTAGGCCTGTATAACAGCATCAGGATGAAGTATGACCAGACATGTTCCAAGACAGAACAGCTGACTCTGGCACGATTTATGCAGAGCGGATGCTATCAGGCGAATCTCCGCAGGGTGAAGACGCTTTATTCACGAAAGCTCAGCGAGGCGCTGTCCGCAATCAGAGAGTACGGTAGCAGCGGAAATTTCCTCACTGCAGAGAACACTCAGTCAGGGATTAGCCTGACTCTCAGGCTCGACACATTCAACAGGGTGCTCCATGAGGGGATGCAGGGCAGTGACAGATCAGAAGATATACGGAGGGAGCTTGCTGATAGACTGGTCAGAAAGGCGACAGAAGAAGGTATAAAGGTCATAGACATAGATCAGCTTGATCATGACGGGCAGATATATCTTGCTTTTTATTACAGTCAAATACCTTTGAAAAAAATCAGAGAGGCCGTAAGGATCATGACGGAAGGATTCAGGTCAGCAGTGACCAAAGGCATATTAAGCATGCCTTCGGTGTATGAAGTAATCCGTCTTACAGACGGCGAGCCGAAATTCCTTGAGGATCATTACGAGAGGCTCGGAAGGTCGCTCGCGGCTATCGGGATGCTCACACCCTTCACCATAGATGAACTGCGCGGCAGCATTGAAGATCTCGTACAGGAGAGCAGAATAAGGGACCACAATATCAGGATAGATGTGGACGTGAGCGGCTACGCGTCCATGCATCTCAATCCGACACACTACCCCGGCGCCGAGATGTACAGGACGGGTGTAAAGACCGGCTTGTTTAAGGGAGAGAGGGCAAATCCTAATATCAAGATGATGGATCCGAAGCTTCGCGAAGCGACGGATGCGACCATAAAAAAAGACGGACTCTATGAAGTGCTGCTGGTCGACAGGGAAGGCCTGATAACCGAAGGAAGCCGTTCCAATGTCTTCTTCATAAAGAACGGCGAGGTGTTCACTGCACCATCCGACAAAGTCCTTCTCGGCGTAACAAGAGCGAAGATCATCGAGCTCATCCGAGATATGGGCACGGTTTTGCATGAGGAAAGTGTGGCTGCAGACAATATTGATGAATATGATGCTGCGTTCTTAAGCGGAACGTCTCCTGCAGTATTGCCGATAGCCCGCATCGGAAATGTCAAATATGATGTTGATGAGTCGCTGCTTAGGGAGATCATGAAAAAGTACGACTTGCTGTAGAAACATAAATAGATACAAGCACATATTTCATTAGCAGGTTGTCAGAAATCTGCATTATTACTGATTCGCGTTTTCTTCACCTGCTCTTTCCTTGAGCAGCTTCTTCTTTTCCAGATATCTGCCAAACCTAAGTTTCAAAAGTGCCGCAACAGGAACGGCAACAAGCATACCTACTATGCCTCCTACTCTGCCGCCTGCAAGAAGTGCAATGATTACAAGAACCGGATGTACTTCAACATTACTGCTAAGCATTCTCGGGTTGATAATATTTCCGTCAATAAACATGACAAGCGCAAGTATTATTCCTCCTATGGCAATATGTGCAATCGATCCCTCAGCCAGACAGACGATAATAAGAGATCCGAACCCGACAACAGGCCCCACATAAGGCACTAGATTTCCAAGTCCGGTAAGTATTCCGATAACAACTGCGTAAGGGATGCCGGCTATAAGAAGTGCTATGGAAGACAGCACTCCGACAATGGCCGCATCAATAGACTGCCCTCTGATATAACCTGAGAAGACTTTATCACTGTCCTTTGCAAGCGTCTTGATACGTTCTCTTGTTTTCTCACTGGTGAATGTATTCAGAACGTCATTCCAGTACCGGAATATACTTCTGTCAATAAGGAAGTAAATCGAAAAGATTACAGCGAAAAGCAGTGTAGAAGCACCTGATTTGATGCCGCTGATTAACTTCCCTATAAAATCTCCGACAGTTCCGAAATTGATATTCATGCTGCTAAGCTGCTTTTCAATAGTAGATTGGAAATTTGAGAACTGGTCTCCAAGCACAGCTAAATACTGTTTAATCTCAGACGGATGAATAGAAGAGATGCTCTTTGTTACCGTAACGACTATTATGCCGAGAATAATGCCGATAGCAAGCAGCACAATCAGGTAGTTAAGTACTACCGCCAGAATCCTGGCTGTTTTCGGTTTGTTGAATGAAGCGAGCATTTTATTCTCTATCGCATTCACAACAGGCGTAAACAGATATGTAAAAACAAGTCCGAGCACCAGCGGTTTGAAAACTACTGAAATGAAATCCAATATCTCCCACGCTTTTCCGGACAGTAAAACGATAATCCGGCCCAACAAGAATTCCTGTATCAGAGATAAAGAATCAGGATAACTGGAAAGTTGGTTTTGATATGGGATATCCATTATGGGAAGCGGGAGAAGAGGCTCGTAAGTCAGGTGATTATGAAAAGGCTATTAGCAGGTTTGACGAAGCTAGAGCTCTCGGTTACTTGGCCCCGGTATTGTATAAATCATACTCAATGACATACGGCAAATTGAAGGATATAGATAATGAGATAGAAATACTTGAGGAGGGCATTGACAGACTTAAAAATGCAACATATGGTGACTATTCTACTGGGATAAAAGATTTAGAGACTCGATTAGAAAAGGCTAAGAAAAAGAAGACATTGCACTAGGACTGTTAATTATTAGAGATTCAACGATGAGTAATGTAGAAAGAGAATTCAAATTATTATCTGATGTGAGCTTTAGAGAGATTTCAGGAGAGCTCCTTTATATAGAATGCAGAGATATTCTTGAGAAAATGTCTAAAACTGAGGAATTGCGTCCTACAAGCACTGGTCTAATAGTCTATGCATACATTGATCATACTGAAGGTCTGTCTTGTTGGCCTGTAGTAATAGCCGATCTTAACGAAGATACACTTCAAATATTCGATCTTAATAAAAAGGACACTCAGTATATTTTTAGAATTAATGAAGGCGAAAAGGAACATTCTGAAAAGATTGAAGGAAGGACACTTTGCATGCATCATATTACGCCGGATCATAGATTTTGTAATGCTAAAGTATTCGGTAAGCTTGGTGATGAGTTCAAGGAATATAGAGAGTTTATCGACAAGAATTACGGTATGAATAATCCTGAACACTTATTTTTTAGAAATAATATCGAGTGGGATCAAATCCGTAATAAATATTGGCCGGATGACTTTCAAGTTTATTTAGCAGCAGAGGGCCTTGGAACCGAGGCTGTATGGGTAAGAGCGGAATATAATACTGATGTCGAGTTTTTGGGTAAGCTGTTGAATGAGCCCTATCAAGATTTTGGAATGCATCAAGGCGATATGATCGGATTTAGGAATTAACTACAGAAGCTGGTGAAACTATCTTATATTCGACGCTACACGTTTGGGAAAAAGAATTACTCAACTAAGGATAATACTTAATAAATAGCTTAGGAGGCGCTGTATGTACGGAGCAATACTTGGAGATATAATCGGCAGTCCATATGAAGGCGACATGGGTGCTAAAACAAAGGATTTTATATTATTTGATAAAGGCTGCAGATTCACGGATGATACTGTGATGACTATCGCTGTTGCCGAAGCGCTTATGATTGCAAATGGGCGTGGGCTCTCGAGAAACGAAAAAGCGCTTAAAGACATGATAATAGACTCTATGCATAGCTGGGGGCATAAGTATCCCTATGCAGGATACGGTGGGGCGTTTGACAGATGGTTAAAACTACATGATAGGGAGCCGTACAACAGCTGGGGCAATGGCTCCGCCATGAGAGTTTCTGCAGCGGGCTGGCTTTATGATGACATTGACACTACGAGAAGAATCGCCGGATGGACGGCGGAAGTTACACACAATCATCCGGAAGGTGTTAAGGGCGCGGAGGCTGTAGCTGCTGCGATATTTATGGCGAGGACTGGCTCATCAAAAGAGGAAATCCGAGAATATGTCACGAATGAATTTTGGTATGATTTGAAGCGCACTTGCGATGAGATAAGGCCGACATATAGATTCGATGTGTCGTGCCAGGGCAGTGTTCCAGAGGCGATAATTGCCTTCCTTGACGGAGAGAACTTTGAGGATGTAATCAGAAATGCGATTTCTCTGGGCGGCGATACTGACACTATCGGATGCATTGCCGGTTCAATTGCAGAAGCGTTTTACGGAGTGCCGGATGAACTCAAAATGCAGTGCGAGAGAAAGCTTCCTGACGATTTAGCTGATATATTGCTGATGCTCCACACAGATCGAAGACTGAAACTATTCAAAGAGTCCGTAAAACAGTTTGAGTCAGACAGATCAACAGAAATGCTTATGACATTACTGTGGTATCTCAAAAGCACATTGCTGTGGGTGCCATGCAATGCGGTTATTAGTGAAAAAGACCAAGCCTTTCTTGAAAAGATGGCAAGCGAGGGAGAAGATGTCGTTGGAACAACCTGGAGTCCATTTGAAGACGTTCGTATGGTGCCGGATATCCTGATGAATGGGGATGACTATTTCTTCCCCGCGTTTACAAGTGCTGAAGAAATGGGTGAATATGGCAATAACTTCTCAAAAGTACAGAAGCATATAATGGAAGTAATAGCCTTGGCCAGAGGAAATGAGAAAGATGTAGTTGGTGTCGTAATCAACGCATTTACAGAACCATTTGTGCTTGGAAAAGAACTATTCGAAATCATAGAAAAAATGAATATGCCAGAAGAATAAACCTTCTCATAGATTTACATGCGTCGGTGCGTAATCCGGCGCTTTTATTTTGCAAGATGTATCGAGAGGAGGAATTCGCATGTCAGACAACTGGGTCGTGCAACATTTGGTAAATACACTAAACACATGGAACGAGAAGATGGGAGAAGTATGGAGTCTTTTAACTATGTCGCCCGCATCATTTAAGGGCGGAGGGATATGGAGGACCATACTTGCTATAAACGGATCACTTCAAGCTATCGGACTGGCGCTGCTGGTCCTTTTCTTTTTGGCAGGAGTAGTAAAGACGAGCGCTAACCTCAGCGAGATCAAAAGACCGGAGCATGCGCTGAAGCTCTTTATAAGATTTGCAATAGCAAAGGGAGTGGTGACTTACGGGCTTGAGCTGATGATGTCTATATTCTCTATAGCCCAAGGGGTTATGAGCAAGATTATGGCATCATCCGGAGTATCCAAGACATCCAATGTGACTCTTCCCAAAGAGATGATAGACGCAATAGAGGATTGCGGTTTCTTTGAGAGCATACCGCTATGGGCTGTCACCCTTATAGGGAGTCTGTTCATAACAGTCCTGTCGTT
>ONJG01000002.1 GCA_900318105.1 uncultured Eubacteriales bacterium | reverse complement strand
TATGTAAAGTCGGCATCACTGAACACACTGATTTTTCAGCAGTTCAGGTGCCGACTTTTCATAACTGAAAACTATGCATAAGTACACTTATGTGAATCTTCACATAAGTGAATCGCAATAAATGCTGCAGCGTTGCTGAGTATGCTCGATTTAAACACCTCCCTTGGACTTACCATAGAAGAATCGAGCGTTCCCATGCTGCAGATATTCAGGTTGATTGCCTGCCCATTAGACTTCAGATTGAGTACGGCAAATACTTCTCTGTCGTATGTTGCAAGCTCATCTGCGATTACCTTGAGTACATCTTCCGGTGACTTAATCTTCTCTGAACTGTATAGAGATGGTTCCTTGACCATGCGGATATTGACCACTTCTATCTTTTCATCATTTGGTCTTCTGCCCATAACCAAGCACCTCCTCCAAATCTACTGAAATAACTACCCCGTCCGGAAGAGCGTTAATAACAGGCCTCAGGTCTTTCGGATCGTTTATCTCAAGCGAGACCGTCCGCTCTTCCTTCTCGGGTTTCATTTCCAGCATCATTTGCATAACGTTTTACCTCCGTCTTCTCTGCTTTATCCTTTCCTCCTGTGAGGAAAGCAATCGTTGATCTGTTCTTGATAGCATTCTGAAGTTCGAGAATCAGGCCCATCTCCTTCGCAGGAATCTTCTGTTTCTCTATGATTTCAAAGATTTCCGCTGTCTGAAGTGCTGATATTTTCTTCTCGGTATCCGCTCCCGATGCTACTACTTTTCCCAGTATTTTCAGTTTTGTGCTGTCTAATTCCATGATTTTCCTCCCTTTGTTCCTCTACTATCCTCTTTAAACAAAATCCGCAGAACGGTACCTCGCGGGACCGATACCTGCAGTTCTCCGGACATTGTCTCGTATCTCTTCTTTCTCGCTTATACATAGCTTGTGCTCATTACTTCGCCGCCGAACTCCGTGAACGCATATGAATATGTGCGATCAAACTTGCTTCCGTTATACTCGTCGATTGCGATGACGCCTTCTTTCTCAAGTTTTTTCGCAGCCCGCGATATTGCTCTTTCACTGAGAAACGGCAAATGAACCGAGAGACTTCTCTGAGAGATTCTCGTCCAGAGTTTTCCATAACGATAAATTACGTCGTCATCACGTGAGATAAGATCCCAGAGATAACTTGCAAGCACAGCTTCTTTCAGTCCACACATAAGCGCCACATCTTCGTTGAATTTCATTTCGTTAATCATCTCGTCTCCTCCTTTCCTCAAGCATTAAAAAACAGAGCCGTAACACGCCTCTGTATGTATGGAGATATTATTCATTTATTTTTTAGTTTCGCTTAAGGGATCTGCTGTATCTTATAGTTGTCAAGAGCAAGACAACAAACTTCTTCATAATGTTTCCTCCGCCTTATACGGCGTTGCCGTAATGTCGGAAACATTGACCTTCGGAGGCAAGCTCCCCCGGTAAAATTAACCTTCATAAAATACCCTGCGTATAATGCTGCTCGCTCTACCACAGGGTATTTAATCTTTACCTATTCATTAACTTTTCTGTATATGCATCCAGCGAAGATACCAAGTAATGATATGCATGCAAGGATGATCCAAAGCATCAGATTTGTTTCATCTCCTGTCCTGGCACTTCTGTTATCGTTACCGTCGATCGTGCTGTTGTCCTTGTCGCCGTTGTCTTTATCGCCTTTATCTTTGCTGGTATCTGTGTTGTTACCTTTGTCGTTATCTGTGCTGCCTTCTGTGTTTTCCTTTGAGTTGTCTGATTGGCCGTTATCTTCTTTGCTTTTCTCATTTACGGTGAAGCTCGCCGTTGCCTCACCATCGTCAAACAATGCTTTGATCGTGTGCTTACCCACCGATAAGGACTCCATGTAGGAGGCTGCAAGAGCAAGTTCCACGCTTCCTTCTTTGGCTTCATATTTTGTGGGGTCTACCGCAGCACCATCGATTTCGATGCCGGTAAAATGATCGAATGTTGTGTCATCAAAGAGGCTTCTGTTTACGGTGAATTCCTGTGTCTTACCGCTTCCTTTTGTCCAGGTGGAACCGTCGCCTTTGCTGTAGTAGTACTCAAATTCCTCATCCGAATCAGCGATTCCGTTATCATTCCTGTCCGCTTTCCATGTGGCTTTGTAGGTGATCACTGTATCCTTCGGAACTTCGGGTATGACATCGGGAACCTCCGGGTTCCATCCACCGAAGACGTAGAACTCTCTGCTCGGAACACCTCTAAACTCCGGAGGCGCATTTCCCGGCAGCTGCTTCTCATATATCTGGGCGTCAAAGAGAACTTCTTCATCCACGCCGTCTTCGTATTTAACTGTGACATACTCATCGTTGTCATCGACGCCGCTGGAGTTAAAGTCGTCAAGCCACTTTGCGTATATCGTAAGATTGTGGTGGACTACGTCGCTATCGAAGTTCCAGATATTATTAAATGTATTCTCTTTATACCACCCTGCAAATATGTAATTGGTAGCGCCGGGATCCGGACTTGGTCTCGTTACCTTTCCCCCGTAAAGAATTCCGGTCTGAGGCGCCGGGCCATTCACCCAGTCCTTGCCGTCGCTGTCAAATGTAACCGTGTACGGGTGCTCATTGTCGGGCACTCCGTCTTCGTTATTGTCCACTTCCCACTTGGCGGTGTAGGTGGCGTTGCCATTTACCACTCCGGCAACCTGCGGGTTCCAGCCGTCAAAGACAAAGTAGCGCCTCGTCGGTTCTTTATCCGGATCGGCCGGGTCAAATGCCGGTGTCGGAAGGTTGTCCAGGGCGTTGCTGTACACCACATCCGTGAAGACATCTTCTCCATCAACACCGTCGGTATATGTAATGGTTCTAAACTCAGTGTTATCATCCACACCGTTGTGGTTCTTGTCGTCGACCCATTTGGCGTAGAGCTTGGTGTCCTGCATTATCTCCGTATCAAAATCAAAGGCGTTCTCAAGGCCTGCATCCTCGTACCATCCGACAAAATGATAATCTGTTTTGGTGGGATCGGCCGGTTCAGTCGCCTTCTCACCTTCGTAAACACGCTCAGGCGCAACGACGCTTCCGCCGTTGGATTCATAGGAAACCTCATAGTGTCGTCTTATTGTTTCTCTATTGCTTTCGAGGAGCGTAACCGCTGATTTATTGGTCGCGTTATCTACGGCATAGGCATATATGTCGTATTTTGCTCCCGGCGTATAGTCCACTTTGCCGCTGCTTCCCAACTTCTGCCACGAGGCGGCTCCTATGCTCGGCGCTTCGCTTCCCGGTGCAAGCAGAGCAACGTACACCTCATCGATTCCGGACAGGCTGTCCCTCGATGAGTCCTCAAAGCTAAGTCCATCATGCCAATCGTCATTTACCGAAACAGATGCCGTCGGCGGTGTGGAGTCTATCTTTACGGTCTTTTCATCGGAGTTTCCGGAAAGGGCTGTAAGGCCCGCCGTCTTGGCGATGGTACCCTTATTTACTTCCTGAAGGTTGGCGAAGAAGGTCCTGCCGTCAGACGAAGTCTCATCTCCAAAGGTAAAGCTCGCCTGATTGGTATTTTCTCCTCTGGCCTTTTCAGTGGCAGAGGCTGCGTTGGAAGCCTTACCGTCCCAGATAACGGTATCGTAAGTTCCTGCGATGCTGCTGCCGCTTGCTTTCAAGTCCACCTTTTTGAAGTGATCCGCGTCAGGTCCCTCTTCGGCCTTTGCCGGCTTGTACTGGGAGAGCCATTCACCGCCGTACTCCTCATCGGTACCGGCGTAGTAAGCCTTTAGATTCGGACTTGCCGCCGTCTTTACTATGATGTTTCTCGTCGTTGTTGTTGAAGTGTTATCTCCACTGTATGCCCCATCGGAACTCAGGGAGTGAGCGTCCTTGATAAGATATGAGTGCAGTTTCACCCCTATCTTGTCAAAGGTCAATCCGTCCGATGAAAGGTCGGCATCGGTCCCTCCGGAAAGGGAGGTGTCCACAATGGTTCCCATGCCGTCTCCGCCACCTTCTGTGGTGGCCGTGGACGTAGCTTTAATGATGTTTGCAGTGGTCTTGCCCCAGGTGGCCTTAACGTCTTTGGTCCACTCCGGATTGTCGCCGACGGTCTGCACCAGATTTCCCGCCTCCGTCACTATGGGATTGTGATAATTCGTGCTTGCAGGTTGATAATTTGTGATGCGCGAAAAACTATCAGTCGAATAGAACCATTGGTCAACACATCCGGTTCCTTGTGCGCCCTCTATGGCATCGTATCTGTCCTTGTCCCTGCTATCTATGGTTCTGGACTTGATAACTCTGTTGGATCCGTTTCCTGCTGTGAATCTATATTCAAGACCTGCAGCTCCCTCATACCAGGTCTCGGTCATGTTTTTTGTTATGATATCCCGCTCACTTCCATCAGCAGCCCTGAAGTAAAGTCTGACGGTAAAGTTCACAGTGAATTTTCTAACCGTTATTGTTTCCGTATATCTTTGGTACTCCGGCTCCTCATCTGCATCAAAGGTATTAAATCTAAAAGACTCCGTTCCCTGTGTGCAACTATGGCAGGTGACGCTGAGAACGTATCTGTCTATTTTCTTATAGCTGTAATTGCCACCCATTCCGTAGCGAGCCCAGGTGTTGACCTGGCCGGATTGATTGGTTGTCGTCTTGCCCGCCACCATGGTTGCCGTATAGTTCCGTATATTATTATGTTGAGTAGGTCTTGGGTCTTCATATTCTATTCCAACTTGCCCATCGATGGGGGACATATCCAAGCTTACAGCGGAATTGTTGATTTTTGCAGAGATGGTAAAAGGCCATTTGGTGCCGCTAGTCGTGCCATTCGATAAAATATTTTCAACTCCATCAAATTCCTTATTATACACTCTTACAGAAAGGCTCGCCTTCTCTTCCGTGCCCACCACATCACCGCTCTCGGGAACGACCTCCGTCTCCGCGTAGGACGGTATGGTCGACATGCTAAAAGTACCTGCCAGTAAGCAGATGCTCAGTAAAAACGTATATACGTATTTAATAATTAATGATGTTTTATGATTGTTAGCCATATGTTTTCATTCCCGAATTCCTTCACACAATAAGCCATGATAATTATAGCATAGAGCACTGCTATGTCTACATATCATAATGATATGATATAAGGTATCCTCTATATGTAAGACATCTATACTCTTACATATAG
>ONJG01000038.1 GCA_900318105.1 uncultured Eubacteriales bacterium | reverse complement strand
TCTTTTTAACGGGTACTTTTTACGTGGATCACCACCACGGCTCGCTTATCTTCGTTCCACACACCTGTCGAAACCATTACGGCCCCACAGATTATTTGCAGTACTTAATTATATGATTCCAGACTTAAATGTCAATATCCCTGCCGAAACTCTGTTATATCGTCACATCGACCCAGCTTTGCGGCCTGGATAATTTTTCGAGCTCATCCACCGTAAGCTCCACCACGGAGTCCTCGCCCCCGATCCCCGGAAATACGGTTTCTCCGATGTGCTTTCTAATCGATATATCCAGATACAGTTTGGCTGTATCCTTGAGGCAAAACGGATTAATCGTTCCCGCGACGTGTCCCACAAGTTCCTCAGTCAGATCAGGCGCCAGCATGCTCGGCCTGAAGCCGAAAACATCCTTGAATTTGCCGTTGTTAACCCTCGCTTTTCCGGAGGCTATAACCACAACGGCATTGCCGCCTTTTCCTTTAAACGCCAGCCCCTTGCAGATCCTGTCCACATCCACATCAAGCGCCAGCGCCGTGCTCTCCGCAGTTATATCCGAATTCTTAAAATCTATAATCCTGTCCGCCATCCCGCAGCCCGCGAGATACTCACGGCAGTTTTTCTCAGCTTCGTTCATTTCGCAGTTCTTCCCGATTTCACTCAGTTTCCGCCTCTTTACACATTGTAAATCAGAGCCATGAACTCAAGGTCCTCGCTGCCGTTGTTGGCTATTGAATGACCGTGTCCTTCCTCTATGATGCAGCAGTCACCCCTGTGAACCAGATGAACACTTCCGTCGCTGTCCGTGAAGGTGCCCTCACCCGCGAGAATGTAGTACGGCTCGGTCTCTCCCTCGTGGACGTGCCAGCCTATCGATGTTCCCGGAGGAAGCACGAAGCGCGAGTAAAGTCTGCCATGCCCGGCAAACTCTTCTTTTTCAATCACGTGATAGCACATAACATCACCGACTCCGCCCTGTACTTCATGGCGCTCCTGTGCTCTTTCTTTTCTTACCATCTTGCCATCCTCCCTTGCTTCTGATTTTAGCTGCGATCTATTTATCTGTAGTCGGCGATTTCCACGCCTTCTTCTCTTACTATCTGCCTCAGCCTTTCCATTTCCGCCCTGCCCGGCGTCCGAAACTCCGGATGCTCGTACGGCAGGTCGAGCGCCTTATATTTGATCGTTCCGAAATTATGATACGGCAGCAGCTCCATACGTGCTCCCGGCACATGCTCCTTCACATATGCGGCAGAGCTTCTGATATTGTCCTCATCGTCATTAACGCCTCCGACCACGGGAATCCTTATGACGACTTCAGGCCCCTGCTCATCTGTGCTCAGCGATTTGATTCTTGCGATATTCTCGAGTATCTGTTTGTTCGATACGCCCGTATACTTCAGGTGCTTCGCATCATCCATTATCTTCAGGTCCATGAATATGAGATCCATGCGTCCGAGTATATGGGCAACCCTGTCCCAGTCGAACATCCCGGAAGTCTCTATGGCCATGCTGTATCCCCTGTCATAAATCTCAGCGCTGAGATAATCCAGGAACTCAGTCTGCATGGTCGGTTCGCCTCCTGAGAATGTGATGCCGCCTCCGCTGTATGCATAAAACAGCCGGTGCTTTTGCACCTTCGCGAGCACCTCATCCGCATCCATCAGGCTCACCATGCTCTCTCCCGTCTCTGCGTTGACCTTCTCCTCCATGGTCATGCCCTCGGGGTTTGAACACCAGCTGCATCTGAGCGGGCAACCCGCCAGAAACACTGTAGTCCTTATGCCGTCTCCGTCATTGACCGAAAACGGCTGTATGTTCATCACATAGCCTTTGATTCCCATTCCGTTACCTGTATGAGCTCTTCATCTGCCTTTGTCAGACGGGAATCAGAACTCCGTGTGCGCATTTCTCGCCATTATGGAATCCTGCATCTCCTTCGAGAGATTAACAAACTGAGCACTGTATCCGGCAACTCTCACCAGCAGGCTCTTGTACTTCTCGGGATGAGCCTGTGCGTCCGCAAGCACCTTGTTTGAAATGGTGTTGAACTGCACGTGGAAACCTCCGAGCGCGAAGTAGCTCTGAAGCATAGCTCCGAGGTTCGCGCGTCCCCTCTTCGTCGCCACGAGATCGTGATTGAGCCTGAGGTTCAAAAGCGTGCCGCCGCTGTGGATGTCATGCTTGACCTTGGCCGCACTTCTGAGAGCTGACAGGCAGGTATCCTTGTCCGATCCGGTGTAAGGTGATACGCCCTCATTGATCGGATCTCTCGCATGTCTTCCCTCAGGCGTTGCACCGAGCACTTTGCCCGTGGGCAGGTAGTTCGAAATACCCATAAACGCCGTCACGAAATGGTTGCCGTATATGTCATCGTACTTTGTGACCTCATCGTAGAAAAAGTCTGCAAGCTCTCTAGCAATTGAGTCGACGTAATCGATGTCGTTCCCGTATTTAGGGCAGTCGAGCGCGAGCTCTCTCAGCTCTTCATAGCCCTCCCAGTTATTGTCAATCGCATCTATTATGTCCGCGAGTGTGCACTTCTTCTCCTCAAATACGAGTTTCTGTATCACGGCAAACGAATTGGCCGTGACCGAAAGACCGACTCCCGTGAACACCGGTCCGATGTTGTACTTTGCACCGCCGTCCACCAGATCGCGTCCGTTCTTCATGCAGTACTCGTTGCAGGCAGACATAAACGGCCTGTGTCCGATTTCCTTATGTATCTGCTGCGCCGTGCAGAGGCTGATTACACCCTGCTTTACGAGATATCTGAACTGTTTCTTCCACGCTTCATATATCTCATCCATCGATTCGAATGTCTTCGGATCCTTCTCCGGAAGCGAAACCTGATCTCCGCTCAGCCTGCTGCATCCTCTGTTCAGGGCAAACTCAAGAGCCGCAGCAAAGCTGATGCTCGCAGCCGAGGTCCACTCGAAAGTCTTGCGCGAGTGCGGCACAACGCAGCCGCAGTTGTTCCAATCCCTCGCATCATTCGGCTCGTACCCGAGATTGGAGAGCATCTGGTAACCCGTGCGGTCGCCGTGTATCGCAGGAAATCCGCAGCCCGTCGACACGAGCTCCGTTACCGCCTCCATGAACTCCGGCGGGCAGTCTGGATGTATCCTGCACGACAGCGTCGGCTGATGGGTCATGCACTCCCTCGTCGCCTGAATTGCCATATATGATATGTCATTGGTGGCATCGGACCCGTCCACCTTGGTCCCGCCGACCGTGAGATTTTCAAAATTCGTATAACCCGCAAAGAAGCTCGCGGTGTTCTTTGAGATGGTCCATGCCCACTCGCTGTATTTGAGCCAGAGGCATTCAACGAGCTCGAGTGCGGTATCGTAGTCAATCAGTCCGGCGTCGAGATCCGCTTTGTAATAGGGATACATGTACTGGTCGAACCTGCCCGGATTCCAGGCGAGAGGATTCTCAGCGATAATGCCGCCGAGCTGCACAAACCACACAAACTGCACAGTCTCTCTGAAAGTCTTAGGCGACTGCTCCGGTATCCTCGAGCATATATCCGCAATTTCCTCGAGCTCTGCTCTTCTCGCAGGGTCTTTCTCTTCCGCCGCCATCTCGGATGCCTTATCCGAGTAGCGCCTGCCGAGCGTAATCATTCCGTCGGCTATAAGAACCATGGATCTATAGAAATCGATCTTTTCCTTCTCCGCCGGAATGGCCTCGTCGAGCTCCTCCATGTATGCGAGAGCCTCAGCCTTCAGGCCGCCGTAGCCCTTGGGCAGCAGCACGTCGATATAGTCTGCCGAAATCTCTCCTATGCCGTTACGCCATTTGGAGTCGGTATCCAGAAAACCCGTATCAACGCCTATCTTTTTCGTCGCCTCCGATGTCCTGGCGAGGAAAGCCTCCTCTATGGACCTTCCTTTCCAGTACGGAAATATATTCTTGCGGATGAACTCGATCTGTTCCTCCGTCACGTCATACGGATCCTGGCCTCTTTCGGGGAAAGTCTCAATCTCCTCATCAATCCAGAGCCATCCGAACTCAGGCGTCAGTATGGCGCATTTGCGATACTCTCCGCTCGTTCCGACCACAAGCTCGCCCTCCCATATGTTGACGGAAAGCTCATTGCAGGTGTCGTTGAACGCCTGCGCAACCCTCAGGATGTTAGGCTGCCCCTCGGTCTTCTGAAAAGACTTCGTGTAAATCCACGCACGCTCGTATGAGATGTGCGGCTTGGTATCCACGTAATTCTGCCTGATCTTCTCTACTCTCTCTGTTATCGCCATCTGCTGACCCTCTTCCGGATGTTGCTGCCGTTTATTTATAAGCCGCGGCAAGCTCCTCTGCCATGGCCTCTATCTGCGCCTCGTTCTCTGCATTCACGCCCGAGAGGATATGAACTTCGCTCTCAAGGCAGCTCATGTTCTTGCAGCCCTCGAGCATGCCCTTCATGACCTTCATGGCCTGCGGTGCCCACGAGCCATTCTCTATGAACCCGATTCTCTTGTTCTGGAAATTCCTCTCGGTCAGAGAGTTGATGAACTCCTTCATGAACGGGAATATATCGTTGTTGAACGTCGTAGTTGCAAAGACAACAGTGTCATATCTGAAAGCATCCTCGACAGCCTCAGCGATGTCGTCTCTTGCGAGGTCTGTGACGGCGACTTTCGGTACGCCCTTTTCCTCGAGCTTAGCAGCCAGCATCTCCACGGCTTTCTTTGTGTTGCCGTATACGGATGTGTATGCGATGACCACGCCCTGTGTCTCTGCACCGTATGTGGTCCATGTGTTGTAAAGATCAAGGTAATATCCGAGGTCTTCCTTAAGAACCGGTCCGTGCAGAGGGCAGATGGTCTGAATGTCGAGATTTGCTGCTTTCTTCAGCACGGCCTGAGCCTGCATTCCGTATTTGCCCACGATACCGAAGTAGTAGCGCCTGGCCTCGCATGCCCAGTCATCATCGTCGGCGCCGGTCTCGCCGCAGATATCGAGTGCGCCGAATTTGCCGAAAGCATCGGCCGAGAAGAGAATTTTATCCTTCTCGTCATAAGTCATGATAACTTCAGGCCAGTGCACCATCGGCGCTCCGATGAAGCAAAGTGTGTGCGAGCCGAGCTCGAGCTTGTCACCTTCCTTGACCTCGACTCTTCTGTCCTCAAAGCTCTCGCCGAAGAAGTTGTTCATCATTGTGAAAGCCTTGGCAGAGGATACGACCTTTGTGTCCTTGAACTCGTTCATGAATGCCATGAGGCTTCCGGAGTGATCCGGCTCCATGTGCTGCACCACCAGATAATCCGGCTCCCTGTCTCCCAGGACCTCGCGGATATTGGCAAACCACTCATCCGCAAAATGCGTATCCACCGAATCCATCACCGCTACTTTGTCGTCACAGATGACGTATGAGTTATATGCCATTCCTTCCGGCACGATATAATGTCCCTCGAAAAGGTCCACATCATGATCATTCACGCCTACGTATTTGATGTCTTTTGTTATTTCCATTATCTGTGTTTCTCCTCTGTTTTTATTACATTTCATCCGCGCATTTCAGCGCATTTTTTAGCGGGATTATTCTACCATAGGGCGCTCTCTTGGGCAATGAAAACAGCACCCGCGAATTGACTGATTCTGACTCAGATGATAGAGTAATTGCAATCATATTCACGGAAACATACAGCGGAAATAAAAGGGAACGGAGGTAACAGAATGGAATTGATGAAACTGCCTTTTTCGCAGGAACTCATGAACGGGCAAGGCGTGCCCACAACGATAGATTTCAGAAGAGCCGTGCCGGAAGATATAGATGCGGTCATGAAACTTCAGCAGGACATCATGGAGGCTCTGCCTGACAAGGATCTGTATGCGCCTTTTTCAAGAGAGGAGTCCATCGGACAGCTCGAACACGACATCTGCTACATGGCCGAGTGTAACGGAGAGGTCGCAGGCTATTCCGTACTCATCCCGAACGACCCTGATAATCCCGAGAACTACGGCAAACTCTTTAACTACGACAGAGACCGCCTGGCTGTGACATGTTCCCTCGACCTGACCATGGTCGCCCCGAAGTACAGGGGACTCGGCCTGCAGCGCATATTCAACAAGCTCAGGCTCGGGCAAGCCATAGAGATGGGCGCCAAGGAAGCCCTCACCACCATCTCGCCTGACAACCCTTACAGCTACAGGAACTTCCTGGTGCTGAACTTCGAGATACTCGAGACACGCGAGATGTACGGCGGCAAACAGCGCTACATCCTGCACAAATACCTGTAAATAAAAATGCGTGCCCGGTTACACGGGCACGTCTTTTTTATGATAATGCGGCGATAAATACTGTCTTTCCCTCTTCATATACTGCGCCGATTTCCAGGTTTATATCTTCAGCAGAATGCGCCTCATCCGGTTTTCTGCATTTGAATTTAATCTCGTCTCCTTCGTATGTCTGGGAGATGTAGTTCAGCTCGACTTCGGAGATATTCATCTCGCTCAGTTCCTCTGAGCTGAAGCAGCCGAGCATGGCTCTTACGTAATTAACGTTGTTCATATGACCGCCGAGGTCGATGTCGACGGACCTGACCGTGTAGGTTCCGAGTGTGCTTACTTCGGGATCCTCTTCATTGAACTTTCTTCCTATCTTAAGGAACGGTCTGTCGTCGGGCGGTGCGACATTGAAGTCGAGCTTCGGATAGAGCTCATCCATGTGGATGAGTTTTCCGGTGTCATGGCTGATGACAGCCCATATGCTGCGGCCGTATGCCAGCACTTTGCCATCCTCCGTGGTTATCGAGAAATCCCTTTCGCATGAAGCCCTGTCCGCAGCCTGTATCCAGGTATTTGCTTTGATGCGGTCCATCATCATCGGCAGTTCTTCTATATGAAGCCTTATCTTTGTAATCACCCAGAAGTAATTCCTGCGCTTCATGCCTGCGGGCCCGATGTCGAAATTATCCGCATGCAGGGTCGCAAGATTCTGGAAAATGTCCAGGCAAGCGGGGATGCTAAGCCTCGATGCCCCGTCACACATGCTGGGCAGTACCGTCATATCTTTTGTTAATTTGCATCCGACTTCGCTCATGTCGTTAGTCCTCCCCTTTTTCCTCTTCAAGCTCAGCCAGAAATGCCTGATAGAACTCAGGCTTGTCATTGGGAATTATTACGGGTCTTCCTTCGCGCGTGATAAATCCGTGCTCGGATTCGCCCCTCGCACGTATCTCTCCGCTCTCAAGATCCGTAATTTCATAACTGAACCTGCACTTCACTTTGGTCATCGATACCATTCGCACCGCTATCCTTATGCTGTCGCCGAACTTGATTGCGTGGATGAACTTGCAGGATATCGAAAGCACAGGGCTGAATATGTCTTCATCCTCCAGTCGCTTATACGGATATCCGGCCTGCTCCATGAATGATACGCGGGCTTCTTCGAAAAAGCGTGCATAATTGGAATGATGGACTATGCCCATCTGATCGGTTTCGTAATAGTTAATTTTCCTGTCGTAATATTTCACGTTAATACCCCTTTTTGTTGCGGAAAACATTATACACCCTTCTCCGGTCATAACAAAACCGCGACGGATCATCCTCCGTCGCGGGTTTGCTTCACTACTGATCTTCTCCGAAGTCCGCCTTATATGCTGCGGCAAGCTTCTCCGGCCAGTCCGATGTCGGCTCGAGCTTTCCGGTAAAGAATCTCAGAGTTGCAGGCTCGTGTGTGAACCTGAGGCCTCCGATCATGTCCCTGTGATCGTACAGCCATTTGGTGCGGTCGATTACATATTCGACCTGCGAAAGTGTAAATACCCTTCTCGGGAGAGCAAGGCGCACAAGCTCCATCGATGCGAAGTGTTCGCTTCCGTCCGGATTTCTTTCCTCGGACAGAGTTCCTCTCTCCATCCCCCTTATTCCTCCGCAGATGTAGAAGGCGGCCACAAGCGCACCCGCCGGGTACTCTTCCTGCGGTATATGATCCACAAATCTGCTGGCATCCACATGTGCTCCGAGTCCGCCGCCCGGCTTTATCATCGGAACCCCGTATGCATCCAGCTGGTCCACGCAGTACTTGATGAACTGCGGACCCTGTGAAATAACATCCATTTCCATCGACTCATCAAAGCCGACCGTCATGGCTTCCATCTCCCTGACAGACATTCCTCCATATGTCAGGAAGCCCTCAAACATCGGCACCAGATCCTCCATGGAATGGAACATTTTCCTGTCCCGGATCATGATGGCTCCGCCTCTGGCAAATCCGAATTTCCTTGCGGAGAAATATATGATGTCGAACTGGTCTGCTATTTCGTGGGTGATTTCGCGCACGCTCATATCCTTGCAGGCCTCTTCCCTTGTCTTGTTAAAGAAGAGATTGTCCTGCAGCAGCGACGCATCCAGCACGCTGACTATCCCGTGCTTTCTTGCGATAGCGCAGGCATCTTTAAAATTCTGCAGAGACACTGGCTGGCCTCCTATCAGGTTGGTTCCGGCTTCTAGCCTCATAAATGCTATGTTGTCGACCCCTTCTTTCTCAATGCAGGCTTCCAGCTTTTCAAGATCTATATCACCTTTGAAAGGAAGATCGCTCACGGCTTCAAGTCCCTCATCCTTGACCAGCTCCTCCACGCGGCCCCCGCGTCTTGTGATATGGGCCTTTGCAGTCGTGAAATGATAGTTCATGATTACGACATTGCCCGGTTTTACAAACCTTTCAGACAGGATATTCTCGCAGGCCCTTCCCTGATGTGCAGGCAGGCAGTATTTCATGCCGAAGATTTCCCTGAGCTTGGCTCTCATCCTGTAAAAGGATTCACTTCCTGCATATGCATCATCCGGCTTCATCATGCCGGCGAGCATCTCATCACTCATTGCATTTACGCCCGAGTCTGTGAGCATATCCATAAATATATCCCCGTTGTGAAGCTTGAATGTGTTAAAGGTGGCCTTCTTGATCTTCTCAAGCCTCTGATCGACGGGCAGCAGATGTAGCTGCTGCACGATCTTGACCTTGTGCATCTCCATGGGGATGTCATCATGTTTGTAAAACTTAATCTGAGACATGGCTGTGTACCTCCTATATTATCTCTGTCCCGTGTAATTACTCTGCAAAGAAAAAACCCTGCAGCCGTCTCGCTGCAGGGCGTAATGCTTTCATTTCTCTTATGAGTCTTTCTCTCACTCTATACCGCATCACATTCACACAGCAAAACGACTACCGCATCGCGATAGTAATAGTAATAATATTCTGCTGCGCTTCTTCTTATTTGTTTCAAGTCTTTAGCCTTTACACTTTGTGGAATTATTTAATCTATGCGTGATTGTAGCGTTAAATTTTGTATAAATCAACAAAAGTTATGATTGTTTTTGTATAAATACATAATCATTTGTCACGCATTCTGTTTACGAGATTCTTTACGGCGCCTACCATGCCGGCGTCATTGCCAAGCTCCGCTCTCCTTATGATCAAACCTTCTGCAAAGTCCGGCATTATCTGCCTCCTGACTTTTTCGGCAAGCGGCTTAATCACCAGCTCCTCCTGCACGGATACTCCGCCGCCGATCAAGACGACCTCCGGGTTGAATATGTGCACCAGCGAGGCAATCCCGATCGCGATTTCATCCGTCCAACGGTCAATCAGGGAGAGAGCTTCTTTGTCGCCTTCATTTGCGTCCTTGAAAATGGCACGGCCGCTGATCCACTCAGGCCTCATCGTCTGTCCTTCATTCACAAGAGCGGATGTGGCTGCATACCTCTCAAAACATCCGCGTCCGCCGCAGATGCATTCCCGTCCTCCTGCATGTGTGGTGAAGTGCCCTATTTCACCCGCAAAGCCTCTCGCACCTCCGATGAGCCTGCCGCCTGATACAATTCCGCCCCCGAGTCCGGTCCCGAGAACCACGCAAAGCACATCGGAACGTCCGCGGGCTGCTCCCACCCAGGCTTCGGCAAGAGCAGTGCAGTTGCCGTCATTGGCAACGGCTACAGGCAGTTCAAATTCAGCTCTCAAAGCGCTGCATACTTCAGTGCCGCTCCAGCCGGGTACATTTCCTCCGTTTATGGCGACTTTTCCCCTGACCGTATCTATGCTTCCGGGAGCAGACACGCCTATTCCCGCAAAAGCGAAGTCTTCCATATCAGCAGCGGAGGCGATCTCCCTGATGCTCCTTGCAACTGTCTGCATCACACTTTCTCTCTCGCAGCTCCGATCGATTTCGGTCTCGGTTTTTGAAAGCACTGCACCGCTTTCATCGATTATTCCGGTTTTGATGGCTGTTCCGCCTATATCCACACCAATGTATTTCTTTTCCGTCATTAGTCCACCTGTCTGGTCCGATGTTCAGCCGCACGTCTGCAGGAATAATCCTACAGCGGCAGCCTGGTTCCGATTCCATTCTCAAAGGCCCCCTTGAGAATGGCCTGCCCCATGGCTATATCATTAACCGATATACCTATATTTGAGCAGACAATAAGCTCATCATCGCTCTCTCTGCCCGGTTTTGAACCGGCCAGTATTTCTCCGGTCTGAGCGTATACCTTCGGGAGGCCACGGTCAGCAGGGAAATATCCCATTTCCGCAAACAGCTGGTGCTCTTCGATGCTGTCCACGATGTACTTATCTGCCTTGTACTGTGTTTTGAGATCAAAATACGTATTCATATCGCATGGCACTATGGTCTGTCCGCGGCTGATCCATTCGTCCTTTACCACACAGAGCGGATCTCTCAGAATAATAGTAGCTGATGACATGGCCTCGCACTTTTCCGCTATCTCCTGCGGACTTGAGACCGGAACCAGCTCCACATCTATCTCAGGCTGAACCTCCTCTACTGCCCTTTTTACTGCATCCTCGTGTATATCGTATATATACAGCTTTTTGAGTTTTGGCAGTGTCATCGGAATATATCTCATATGAGCTTTGCCCTGGACACCGCATCCGAACATGCCGAAGTATTCCGTATTCGGTGCAAGCGCCGCCGTTGCAAGAGCGGTAACCGCAGGGGTTCTCATTTCGGTAAGCCACGTGCAGTCCATTATTGCAACAGGCACTCCCGTCGCGATATCGTTCATTATCTGCAGTCCTGTGGTCTGCGGCAAATCGTACTGGCGTGGGTTTCTTGGAAAGCACTCTATCCACTTGATACCGAGCGCCTTTGCTTATGTGTGATAAAGAAGCAATAGAAGTGCAAAAAATTTTGCCGTTCCTATCCGACACTTGGCCATTGTGTCGGATA
>ONJG01000053.1 GCA_900318105.1 uncultured Eubacteriales bacterium | reverse complement strand
GTTCTGATAATTTCAAGTTTTCATTCTCAAACACTATGTCTACGCCTTTGTCTTTTAACATTCTTGTTGCCTCCAATAAATCTACAGTGTTTCTGGCTAATCTGCTTATCGATTTGACAAGAATCAGATCGATGCGACCCTTCTCTGCCTGCTTCAGTAATTTTACAAGACCGATCCTCTGTTCTCTCCTAAGCCCGCTGCCGATGTCATAGTATACGCCGCGATACAGCCAGTTTTTATTGCTTTTGATTTTCCTTTCATAGTAATAGATCTGAGATTCAAGACTGCTGATTTGTTCAGGCTGCCGTGTACTCACCCGGCAATATGCAGCCACTCTCAGTTTTTCTGTTTCATTCTTCTTTGGTTTTGCAGGTATAAGAATAACTTTCATAAAAATAAAGTAAGACATGTCTTTTGACACATCTTACTATAGTTCTATGTATTGTTTTGTTTTTTTCTAATTTTTGACAGTTTTCAGTAAATCGATGTAAGTCTTTATTTTCAAGGCTTACAGCCTCTTGAGGAGAGCTGTCACCTCACAATGTGATGTCCACGGGAATTGATCCACCGGGGTGCATTCGATGAATTCGTAGCCGTGGGTCGTGAGGTATTTGATGTCACGGGCGAGCGTAGCGGGATCGCATGAGACGTAGACGATGCGATCCGGTGACGCAGTCACCGCTGCGTCGAGGAGGGCCTCGTCGCAGCCGCTGCGCGGCGGATCGAGTATTGCCACATCGACCTTCTCAATCGTTATTTCTGGCTCGCGTTCGACTCTCTCGTTTACCTCGTTCCATTTATACAATTTCGTCAGCCCCATCATGCCGGGCAGCTCCTCCTCTGCTTTACCCGCAATGTATCTGGTGTTGACCATATTGTTTATGACGGAATTTCTGTTGGCATCTAAGACTGCCGGCTTTACCGACTCGATGCCTATCACATTCGTCCTTGCAAATGCCTCTTCATCGCGTCTCCTGAGTTCATCCAGAAGCCAGATGCCTATCGTTCCGGCTCCGCAATATAAATCCAGAACCTTTTCTCCGCCCTTCAGGTCTGCATATTCCGATGTCCTGTCATACAGCTTCGCCATCTGCTCCGGATTGACCTGCATGAACGACTGCGGACTTATCTCATATCTGACCGTGCCGCCATCTGCCTTTGCAAACTCGTCCGTTATAGTTGGTTTGCCGGCTAAGATGTGGCACTTACCTTTGTTAATCAGCGCAACCGATTCAAGGCTCCAAAAGTCCTCGGGCAAATCGGTGGAATCCTCATCATCAGCTATATAATTAAGACTTGCCACCGCATCATCCAGCATTTCTATCAGGACATCTGCATCGGCAATCTCGAACTTCTTTCCGGCCTTCTTTTTGTCTTTACCATTCTTATGCCTGCCGCTGCTGTCCGCCTCCTCGAACACGACCATGACTTCGCCAGTGCCAAAGGCCGTCCTGACCGTCATCTGTCCTATGCCGCAGTTCCCGGCGCCATGCCCCCTCAGAAATGTGCGCAGAGCATCCGCAGAGACCATGGCGGCATCGCTTTGCAGCATGCAGTCCTCTATGTCCATCACGAAGTGCGACTTTCCTTTCATAAAGCCGACTTCTCCGTGAGGCCCGACGGCAAACACCGCTTTGTTCCTGTAATACTTCAGCGTCCCGGCTCCGATGGCATCATTAACCTTCGGATCCGAAAGACCTCCAAGCCTCTCGAGTTTCGACTTCACCTGCTCCCTCTTGAGCCTTAGCTGTGCATCGTAAGAGAGCTCCTGAAGAGTGCAGCCGCCGCACTCCCCGAAATGCGGGCACGCTGCCTTTATTCGGTCCGGAGACGGACTTGCTATCTCACGGAGCGCTGCCTCGGCCGAGTTCTTCTTCTGTTTGCAGATTTCAACCCGCACTGTATCTCCGGGCACTGCACCCGCGCAGTCCCCGCAGCCGCCGCTCACAAAAACGGCAATGCCTTCGCATCTGCCGAAAGCCCTGCCGTCGTCGAGCATGTCTTCAATTATAATATCTGTCAGCTGCCCTTTTTCCATCACCACTATATAACTATGTTCTTTGATTCTGCAAAGTGTATGCCTTTCAGCAGCATGTCGTACGGATCTACCGGAGATTTGACAGGCAGATTCATCGTGAGATTGCCCAGTATGGGAACTCCGTTTTTATCCATATATTTGACAAGTCCCGCAACACATCCTACTGCCGCTGCACAAAACAACAATTTCTTCATTTCACATCTCCTTTCGTAAGCCCTCGCTTTTCCTGTTAACAAATTTATATCATCTGACACCTTCTTTAGCAAGTTTGCCGATTTTTGCAAATCTCTTGCTGACCGCTGCCTTTCCGACGGGCGGATCGAGCATCTCCCCTATCTCGCTCAGGCTGGCCTCCGGTCTCTCAAGCCTTATTCGGGCCACGTCCCTGAGAGGCTGCTCCAGAAACCTGAGCCCCTCGTTTCTCTCCCTCATCACTGTCTCAGGGTCTGAATCCGTGCTCATGGGATGTCCGATTTCATCCTCTATTATCTGTCTTATCCAGGATATCTGCTCCTCCGCAGCGGCAACCGTACGGTCCACGTTTGCGCTGTCGCAGTTCATCATGCGTCTGACCTCTCCGTGCATGTTCTTGTTAACGCGTATGCCCTCGAAATCCAGCATGGCTTCACCCGCGCCCATGATGCCGAGCATATCGCTTATGTATGCCGCCCTCTTGAGGTACACCACGTAGTTCTCGCCGCGCTTTGTAATTCCGGCGGAGAGATCGTCGAACGAACCAATCAGTTTTTTCAGGTCGTTTGCGCTCTGCTCCTTATCCAGTACGAACTCCATGTGGTAGCTCTTCTTCGGATCGGACATCGTGCCGCACGAGAGGAACATCCCCCTCATATATGCTCTTTTATCGCACTTGGATTTCACTATGGGCTGGTATATTCCGTCGCTGAAATAATCATCTCCCTCTCGGATGAGCATCATGCCGGTCTCCCTGAGAATCTGCATGGATTTTTCCTCAGCGCCTATATTCAGATAGTATCTGTTTCTCACCCTTCTGTTCCTGCTGCCGGGCCTCTGGGATTCTCCGATTTCCATGCTGACCTTGTTCCGGAAATAGCTTTCGATCAGAACTTTGAAGTGTCTGGCAGTTGCCGCATTTTCCGTGGTCGCCACTATCCCGAAGTTCCCACCTCCGAGCAGCTTAACGGAGCCGGACACTCTCAGAAATCCTGCGATCTCCGCGAGCATACAGCACTTTTTCTTTGGCTCAAGCCTGGCAAGCTCTCCTTTGACATCCTGTGAAAATGACACTCCTGCTCCCTGCTCCTGCTACTTGCTCTGAAGGTCGAGATCCCTGTGCGTGACTCTGACCCTCATCCCGTCCTCTCTGAATTTATCGGCAATCGCATTGGCCATGGCGACAGATCTGTGATGACCTCCCGTGCAGCCGAATGCTATATTCAGGTGGTATTTGCCTTCGTTTATATATCCCGGAATCATGCTGTTCAAAAGCTCGTGGCATGAGTCCGCGAACTGATTCGCTATGTCGTGTTTGAAAACAAACTCGACCACTTTCTTGTTCTTTCCCGTGAGTTTTTTGAGGCTCGGTACCCAGAACGGATTGGGGATAAACCTCACATCGAACATTACATCGGCCTCACTCGGTATCCCGTACTTAAAGCCGAATGAACTGATATTAATCGCAAAATTGGATGAGCCGCTTCCTCCGTAAAACATGCGGTCGAGTTCCGCGCTCATCTCGGACGGCTTCAGATTTGTTGTATCCAGCACGTAATCCGCTTTGGCTTTTATATCCTTGAGTTTGGCGCGCTCCTCCTCTATCACCGACTCGCTGGCTTCGGCTCCTGAGAGCGGGTGGTTTCTCCTGACCTCGTTGTAGCGCTTTACTATCTCCTGCGCCGACGCTTCCATGAAAAGCACGGTAAGCTCAATTCCGTTCCTTTCTTTCAGAACATCAATCTCTTCGGAAAGTCTGTCAAAGAATCCTCCGCTTCTGAGATCTGCAACAAAGGCGACCTTATCTATGCTGCTTGTATCCGCGGCAGCCATCTCGAGGAAAGTATCTATCAGAGCCGGCGGCATGTTATCCACGCAATAATATCCCTGATCCTCGAACCAGTCAGCCGCCCTCGATCTTCCGGCCCCGGACATTCCCGTGATTATCACAACTTTCATGCCTTATCCGTCCTTTCTCTCCTCAATGTTCACTATTCTGTCAGGCGTTATGCCCGCCTCGAATGCAAGCGCGAGGCTCTCGGCATATCTCCCTACATTTTCCGGTTTATGCGCATCGCTCGAGATGATGAACTTCACATCGTGCGCAGCATAAATCCTGAGGTCCGCTGCGTTCGGGTGCCTGTGCCTTGCATTTATCTCAACCAGCGTGCCGCTCTTTTCGCAGGCCGCCGCGACTACCTCTTCATCAATAAAAGCCTTGTCGCCGGGATGCGTAAGTATCTTTATCTTGTTATTCGTAAGCGCCCTGACTATGCGGGCTGTATTATCCGCTCTCAGTTTTTCCTTTGCCTTTTCCGATACCGGCACATGAAAAGATGCGAAGTTGCCCATCATATTGCAGTTCGGCACATAGTGATATCCGGCATTCACAAAGTCGTAGTCCTTGAAATCCTCCGGCGCCACATCGAGCCCGTTTGCGCTGTCGACTATGTCAGCCTCAACCCCGAGGTATACTTTTACATCCGGATATGCCTTCATGGCCTCCTCGATGTCCGCTCTCATCTCGGGAATTCTCTTAGGATCGAGGCCGTAGAAATCCGACGGGCCGTGGTCCGTGATGGCAATCTCGGAAAGTCCCTTTTCCGACGCCGCGCGCACGTTGTCTATGATGCGGCCCTTTCCATGAAGGTACGGACCCACCCTTGAATATACCGTATGCGTGTGGTAGTCGCCTGTTATTCTGTACTTCTCTTTTATTTCATTTACTGTCATTTGTATCTATAGCTCACAATTAATCAGCCTGACCTCGGGCTCGAGCATTATGCCGCTCTTTTCATAAACGCATTCCCTGACATGCCTCATTACGGCGAGCACATCCTCACATGTCGCTCCGCCTTCGTTTATCACAAAGCCCGAATGCTTTTCCGACACTGCCGCACCGCCGGCTCTGTATCCCTTGAGCCCTGCCTCTTCGATAAGCGCTGCCGCATAACCGCCGACAGGCCTTTTGAAAGTGCTGCCTGCGCTCGGGAAATTCACAGGCTGCTTCGCATTCCTCTTAGTTGCAAGCTCCGACACCCTTGCGGATATATTTGCCGGCTCATCCTTGCGGAGTCTCAGCAGCGCCGAAAGTATAATCATATCTCCCTTTTGCGCCCTGCTGCTCCTGTATCCGAACTGCATCTCTTCGTTGCTGAGTTCTTTCACTTCTCCCGGCCCAAACATAACCCGGACGCTCTCAGCGAGATCCTTGATTTCTCCGCCGTATGCACCCGCGTTCATAAACACGGCGCCTCCGATGCTGCCCGGTATACCGCTCGCAAATTCGAAGCCCGAGAGCCCTTGCTCTGTCAGGAACGCGCTCACAGATGACATGAGTCTCGCCGCGCCCACGCAGACCAGAGCTTCGCAGTCTTCGTCTATATCTATGTTTACGCGCTTTAGCGCATCACCCGAGACCACGTCGATGCTCTCGAACTCGCCTCCGAGCTTTATGGCTATCCCCGGATATCCTTCATCGGACACCAGGAGATTGGAGCCGTTGCCGATGAGCATATGCTCCGCGTTCTCCTCATTGCAGACGCGGAGCACCGCGGCCAGCTCCTCCTCATTTTGCACCACCGCAAAGAGGGCCGCGGGGCCTCCTATCCGAAACGAGGTATGCCTGCTCATCGGCTCATCCGCATGCAGATTCTCAGCCGGCAGAACCTCTTCTATTCGCGTTATTGCTCTTTTCGTATCTTCATTCAAAATCATATTCATATTCAGATAATATCACAAACCGTTCTCGAAGTTATGCGCTGATTATGCGCGTCTCTATGGTTGACATGAACCACAAGGAGTATAAGATTGCCCTATCAGCTCCGACCTCGTCGCCGTCACTTCCTCTCTGTTATTCCCGGACATGCTCCTTGCTCCGTCGCAGGACGGATAGTGGAACACACGCGACCGCTTGTTGACGACATAGAGCCTGGCATCCTGACTGGCCTGAGCCTCGGTCGTAACTATGCCGCTCTTGTAATCAATATCGGCGCCGGGCGTCACGTTGAAACAATATATATTGAACGCCAGGTCTTCTCCGTTATCCTCGACGGAGCGCGCCATCATGTGGACGCCCCTGGCTATGAGTTCATTCCCTTTATATATGGGCTCGCACATATACAGCACATGGCCTCCGGTGCTCCAGATATAATGTGCCGTCATTTCCTCAAACGGCCGCATGCCGTCATGGTTGAAATAATGCGTGCCAGTGATCAGATTGCTCTTGTTGGCATTTTCGGCGGAAAGCGACCATGCTATGAGATGGCTTCTCTCCCAGTTCTGTCCTTTGGCCCAGCCGCTCGGATGGATATCGGAAATATCTCCTCTTTCGGCTCCCTCCTCCGGCATGGTCTCGCGCCCGAGGCAGCCGTATGCTATGCGGCATCTGCCGTGATCGTCGAGAGGGCTGTAAAACTCGTACGGCGCAATCTTACCAGAATCAACCGTACCGAAAAGATTTCCCTCGGTCTTGAGATTGTCCCCGTCTTTGACAAGTCCGGCCTTGGCATATATCTCCTCGGGGAAATCCGGAACGTTGCCGTTTATCGTAACGTAATTGTAGCCGTTGTACTTCGGCAAATCGGAGGCATCTAAAGCGTCTATGTTCTCGGCCTTGGACGTATCCGGAAATCCCTCGTCGGATACGAATCTGTCGTCCGGACCGGCGCCTTCGCCCTCGCTGTTCTCATATTCTTCTGACTCGCCCGCGCCGGAGAACTCTTCACCCGATGCGTCCTCGGATACGTAGCCGAGCCTCCCCATCAGGGAGTCCCGCGCATTTTTGACAAAGGCCGCGTCCGAGAACAGAAAAACCAGCACTGCCAGCAGCAGCACCATCAATAGTGCAAGAGCCGGCTTGCGCCGGCTCCCTTTGTTTTCTTTGTGATTGTTTGCCATTAGTTATTCTCGACGTTTCTGGCAGCTGCAAGCTCCTCTGCGGATTTGCCGACATTGCCTGCCATGGCGAGCATCTTGTCCTTGAGTTCCTGCTCGATTCTGACGAGCTCTTTCTCTGCCTCAGCTCTTGCGATCTTGCCGTCTTCCTGAATCTGCTGGATTTCATCAAGAGCGCTGATAAGCTGCTGGTTGGTGTTCTGGAGAGTCTCGATGTCCACGATGCCTCTCTCGCTTGCCTTGGCTGTATCCACTGTGCTCTGGTGGAGAGCTTCGGCGTTCTTCTTGAGCATCTCGTTTGTGGCCTCTGTAACTGCCTGCTGAGCCTTTACGGCCTCCTGTGTATGGTAGTTGTTGAGAGCCAGCACCATCTGTGTCTTCCACATCGGAATTACGTTGATGATGGTCGAGTGGATCTTTTCGGACATGATGGTGTCTGAGTTCTGCACCATTCTGATCTCAGGTGCAGACTGCAGGCAAACCGTTCTCGAAAGCTCGAGATCGTAAATCTTCTTCTCGAATCTTGTGATCATGTCTGCGAAGTCCTTGGCTGCCTGAGTGTCCTCAGGTGAGTTTGTCTCTCTGGCCTTGGCTTCGAGCTCCGGAAGTTCTTCCTTCTTGGCCTTTTCAAGTCTGATCTTTCCGGCCTCGATGTACATCGAAACTTCCTTGAAGTAGAGCTTGTTCTTGTCGTAGAGCTTGTCGAGCTGAACAATGTCCTTGAGGAGCTGTTCCTCGTGACCCTCGAGCAGTTTTACGAGTCTGTCGACGTTCTGCTCCGTTGTGCTGTACTGGGTCTTGAGCTCCTCGAACTGCTTGCTTGCGCTGCTGAAGAGTCCGCCGAGGAATCCCTTCTTGGGTTCGCCACTGTGCTTGAGCTCAACGAGCAGGGATGAAAGTACCTGTCCGGTCTCTCCCATGTCCTTTGCTCTTACGCTCTGAAGTGCGCCGTCGGCAAAGTCGGAAACCTTGCGCTGTGCACTTGCGCCGTAGCCGAGCACTGCGTTGCTGTCTGTGATGTCGATTCTCTCGGCAACCGAGTTGATCTGTCTCTTCTCGTCCTCGGTGAACTGTGCAAGAGAATCCGCTTGCTTGACTTCCTCTGGCTGCTCCAGATCGATCATCGGAGCCATGTCCATAGCTGCAGCCTGTGCCGCTACTTCCTGTACCTCCTCGGCAACTGCCGCTGCCTGGTTTTCTGCTGCTTCGTTGACAGCTTCCGGAGTGAGATCAAATTCTGCCATATTTTTCCTCCTGTAATTATCCCGGCTCCGAAGAGCCCCCTTCTAACACTTATCCTTTTGTCATCCCGAGTGTAGGCTCTGTCATCTTGAGCGCAGCGAAAGATCTTTTTAAGATTCTTCGTCACTTCGTTCCTCAGAATGACATAATTAACCTTTTATTTAACGTCGAAATCCGAATCGAGCAGTCCCTTGCTCGCAAGCGTGGTCTGGAGCATCTTGATATCCGTGGTGATGTCCATGATGTCGTCCTCGTGCAGTTTTTCGAGCAGGTTCTCCGATGCCTCGGTTACCGAGTCGATCAGGCTGATGAGCTGAGTCTTGATCTCATTTGCCTGCTCCTGCAGATAATTCGGATTGGTGTTGAGCACGTGTGCGCCGCTTGAGTCCTCGCTGACTTCAGGCTTCGCATTTTCCTCGCCATACTTACCCATATCCACGATCTTTTCGTTGTACTCATCCGTGAGTCGCACAACTTCCGGATAGTATTTTTCTCTGAAATCCTTGACCTGCTTTTCGAGATCCGGCACCGCCTCGACTCTCGCGTCGATCTTCTTGGTGATGATCCTGAGCGATTTGAGTTTGCCCTTTATCTCGGTGTCATCAGTCATCGTGATGAGGTCATCCAGCGACTCAGGCACCGCGCCTGACTCCCTTGCGGCCTTCCTCCTGGCTTTCTTGCTCTCCGCCGCGGACCTCGCGACATCTTCTATAGGCTGACCGTTTTTTGTCATTACGAGGAGCCTGTTTTCGATGTCCACATATGCATCGGGGAAGAACCCGTCGACTATCATCTGGTGCAGCTCGTCCGCAACCTTGTTAAACGGCCTTCCGACATATGCGCAGATATCATCTATTGAGGTGTTGCCGTTCTTATTGACCCTGGCCTCGTACTGTCTGATGCGTTTTGCTTTCGAGCTCAGCACATATTTCCCTATGGCCGATGCGGCAAACGAGACAAGAGCCACGATTCCGTACGACAACTGCTCAGCCGTTCCGTAGTATGAACCCGCTGCGGCCAGAGCGAAGATAACACCCGTTACTATCCCCGCGATAATCCAGCCGGATTTGCCCATTCTCTTTTTATCGAGCTTTTTCTTGTTGCGGCGCTGTATGAACGTGCCGCCCGTCTGTCCCGGGCCTGTATTGGCCGAAGGCGATCTCGAACCCGAGGGTCTCGCCGTCTGCCTTCCTGTATTTTGCTGCCTCGTTGTGGTCGTCGTTCTGGTAGTGGTCCTGCCGTTCGCAGTTCTCTGCGTCGTCGTGGTTTTGGTCACTGTGGAACCATCAGTCTCCGGCATGCCTCCGTCTGCGAAGAGCTCTCCGAGTATGCTTCCCATGCCTTCTCCGCCGCCCATCACGGTCTCACCCATATTTCTTGCGGCATCCTCCATCTCTCTGACTGCGCTTCCGAGCGAGTCTTCGCCTCTTACGTCATATTCGATGGACTCCGCAAACATAACAAAAGAGATGTTCCTGACATCATCCGGTATGCTGAGCCTGGACTTGAAGCTCTTGGTCTCTCCCCGCATCCATTCTCCGGCACTGATCGACGCCGATCCGATTTCCTCTCCCGTGTCTCTGTTTACGACCTTGACCTTAAACGAGAAATCGTTGAAATCGAAATCGGATGTGTTGGTAACCGAAAACCTGTAGCTGAGCCTGCCGTCCTGGAGCCTCGATGTCTTGGTCGTGGCCCTGGCCTCCTCGCTGAATCCGGTTTTGAACCAGTCAATTACCGACCTGCGTTCAGTAATCATCTCTCCCATTTTCTGTATATCCTTTCTCTATACGGCTCGCCGCATGTCCGGCAGCCCATAACCAGTTAATTGTACCATACAATCGCATTGCAAGTACATTCCGGCAAATTGCTATTGTTGTTCATCTACCGGCTGCGGTTCTTCATTTTCCGAAAGAATTACCGGATCCAGCAGCACGTCGTCACCCTCCTCGGTCTTTCCGACTATGCTGAAACCATCTTCGCCTTCCTGCTCCTCGATACCCGTAAAGCTGTCACGCCCTCCGAGATTATCCATTACAGCCAGGATGTGATCCTCCATCAGCGCCCTCGTATTGACCGCAGAAACCGTGCCGTCATCAATAAGCGCGACGATAGTCCTGTATCCTCCGTTGCCTATTCTGCACAGATACATCTCTTTGACTTTGCCGCTTTCGGCAAACGGCATCAGGCTGTCTGCCTCACTGTCTGCGAGCTCGTTTTTCTTGAGATCATCCGTCGGCACGATCTTAATCGTCCCGTCCTTGTAAAGGGTAATGGACTCAATCTGCATGGGAAGGTCGTTGCCGATCTCCTCTTCGGCGTCCGGAGTGAACGTCTCGACTATATCAGCGTCATCAGCAGAAGGCTCCTCGGCTTTATCCTCTTTATCATCCGAAGCTTCGGTCGCGGGATCCGCTGCCGGTTCTTCCTTCCTGCATGAGCCGAAAGCAAATGTCATGCTCAGTATCATCAGCAGTGTCAGCAGAATTGTAATTGTTTTTCTCATCTCAGTTTCCCATCCTCTGTGCGCTTTTTATCGTTTTAGTCGCACGCTGTATTTTACCATATATTCGGTGTAACAACATGAAAACTAAATAAAATGTAAATGTCATTTCGAGAAACTCCGTCATCCTGAGCGAAGCGAAGGATCTTAATTAAGATTCCTCTTCGTTTCACTCATCGGAATGACATGGTTATCTCAAAATGACACATACTTTCATGCTCTTTTGTTACTCATCAGTCACCTGGCAGCAAACGAGCTTAACCTCCGAGGTAGGCCTTCCTGACCTCGTCGGACTTGGCGAGTTCTTCGCCTGTGCCCGAAAGCGAGATCTTTCCTGTCTCGATTACGTACGCCCTGTCGGCTACGGACAGAGCCATCTGAGCGTTCTGCTCTACGAGCAGTATGGTGGTACCTGCTTTGTTGAGATTCTTGATAATCTCAAATATCTGGTCCACCAGTATGGGCGCAAGTCCCATCGACGGTTCGTCGAGCATCAGAAGCTCCGGATCCGACATCAGCGCCCTTCCCATGGCGAGCATCTGCTGTTCGCCACCTGAGAGTGTTCCGGCTATCTGCCCGGTCCTCTCCTTGAGCCTCGGGAACTGTTCGTAAACATACTCGAGGTTCTGAGCGATTCGGTCCTGCTTGGTGATGAAAGCCCCCATCTGGAGATTTTCCTCGACTGTCATGCCCTGGAAAATCCTGCGGCCTTCAGGCACGTGGGAAATTCCTTTAGCTACGATTTTATGAGCAGGAGTGTGGGCAATCGATTCCTCGAGAAATTCAATATCCCCTGTCTTGCTCCTGAGAAGTCCCGATATGGTGTGAAGGGTCGTTGATTTGCCGGCTCCGTTCGCACCGATAAGGGTTACTATCTCTCCTCTGTTTACGTCAAAGGATATTCCTTTAATCGCATGAATTGCTCCGTAATAAACATTGATGTCTTTGACTGTAAGTACTGTACCCATTATTTGCCCACCTTCCTTCCTTCATCAGGTTTGCCGGAAGGAGCGGATTCGAGTTTACCCTTTTTGAGAGCTGCCTCGATTTCATCTTCCTTTGCTTTCTTTGTTTTTGTTTTCTCTTTGCCCCTGTCTTTACCAAGGTAAGCTTCGATAACCTTCGGATTGCTTTGAATATCCTCAGGCCATCCCTTGGCAATTACTCGTCCGTAGTTCAGTACCACGATGCCCTCACATATGTTCATTACGAGGTTCATGTCATGCTCGATCAGGAATACCGCAATCTGAAATCTGTCACGGATCTCGCGGATGGTCTCCATAAGTTCGGAAGTCTCAGACGGGTTCATGCCCGCTGCAGGCTCGTCGAGCAGCAGCAGTTTTGGTTTGGTCGCCAGAGCTCTCATAATCTCCAGCCTTCTCTGAGCACCATACGGAAGCGATCCCGCTCTGTAGTCGGCAGTCTTGGTCATGCCGAATATCTTGAGATATTTCATCGCTTCTTTTCTGATGCGGAATTCCTCATGTCTGTATTTCGGAGTGTGCAGCATTCCGTCTATCAGGCTGTAATCGGTCGTATGGTGAAGAGCAACTTTGATGTTTTCCTCTACAGTCAGTTTGTCGAACAGTCTGATATTCTGGAATGTACGCGCCATTCCGGCCTTGTTGATGTCCACGGTGCTCATGCCTTTGGTGGATTTGCCGTTGAAGAAAATCTCTCCTCTTGTCGGCTCGTACACCTTGGTGAGCATGTTGAATATCGTGGTCTTACCGGCGCCGTTCGGTCCGATAAGTCCGCCTATCTCCGTGCGTCCCAGTGTCAGATTGAAATTATCAACCGCAGTCAGTCCGCCGAAGTCGATTCCGAGCCCTTCAACTCTCAGGATAGGCTCCTTGTCTCTGTCCTTTTCGGGGATAAAGACCTGATCGTTGTAAGGCTCACTCGGATCGTATTGCTCCTTTGCATCAACGAAAACGGCACGACCTCCTACGTTATCATTGTAGTAGATCTCCTGTCTGTTTTCGAATGTATGACCGGTTTCGGAAGCGTCCGGCATATTATCTCTTTTATCTTTATCTGCCATTTACGCCGCCTCCTTTCCGGTTTTTTTGTTTTTACTGCTTTTCTTTTTATCCTTGTTTTTCATCGGATTGATCTTCGACCACATTGCGTTGATTCTGGATTTGATGGTCGGGTTATAGGTTCCTATCATTACAAGTATCAGAACCACCGCATATGTCAGCATCCTGTAGTCCGCAAACTGTCTGAACGCCTCAGGCAGTATGGTCAGAAGAGCTGCTGCTATAATTCCGCCCCAGATATTCCCCACGCCGCCGAGCACGACGAATACCAGTATCAGAACGGAAGTGTTGAAGTTGAACTTCACCGGGGCGAGCGTGCTGTAGTTAAGTCCGAACAGACAGCCTGCCATTCCGGCCAGAGCCGCACTCACAACGAAAGCCATAAGTTTATACTTTCTTACATCAAGACCTATGGACTCGCCGGCTATTCTGTTATCCCTTATCGACATTATGGCTCTTCCCTGTTTGGAATTCTTCATGTTCAGAACTATGAAGACCGTAAACAGACAAAGCAGTATCCCCCATGTGAAGTTTGCCATCGTCTTGGTGCCTGTTGCACCGATTGCTCCCGTTATTACCCTCTGACTGTTTTCAATCCCTTCAATCGGGTGATTGAATGCGAACTTGAGATGTCCCTTATCGTCAAGCCCGAAGTAAATTACATTCATCAGGTTTCTGATAATTTCACCGAATGCAAGTGTTACTATTGCCAGATAGTCTCCTCTCAGGCCCAGAATCGGAATACCTATGATGAATCCGGCAATCGCAGCCATGAAAGCAGCGACCAGCATCGATATTACAAGAATTACGGGTTCTGCGCCCATGTGGAATCCTATGATTCTGGAAACAAGTATCCCGCTGAATGCACCGACAGCCATAAAGCCTGCATGTCCGAGCGACAATTCTCCGGATATTCCAACGACCAGATTAAGCGATACCGCCAGAGATGCATATACGCAGATCGGTACGAACTGTCCCTGGAGGTTGTGACCGATCATGCCGGTAGCAGCTCCCAGCTGGAGCAGAATATATCCGACTATCAGTATGCCGTAGGATATGAGCGCCTCTCTCTTATACTGGCTGCCTCTTACCGCATTTTTCAGCCCTCTTGTGCTGATTGATTTTAATATTCTGTCTGCCATAACCCACCTACACTTTCTCGCTTATTTTCTTGCCGAGCAAGCCTGTCGGTTTGACGAGCAGTACAAGAATCAGGCATGCAAATACGATTGCGTCAGACAGCTCGGTAGAGATATATGCTCTTGAGAATATCTCTATAATTCCGAGTATCAGCCCTCCTATCATGGCGCCCGGAATGGATCCGATACCACCGAATACAGCTGCGGTAAACGCCTTGATTCCGGGCATGGCACCTGTAGTGGGCATCAGCACCGGATAAGCAGACAGCATCAGGACTCCGGCTACTGCGGCAAGTCCCGAACCGATTGCAAACGTCAGTGAGATTGACTGGTTTACGTTGATTCCCATGAGCTGCGCCGCTCCGTTGTCCTCGGATACCGCCCTCATGGCCTTTCCTGCTTTTGTCTTGCTGACGAAAAGGGTCAGACCTATCATGATTGCGATATTGGCCAGAATCGTAAATAAAGACTCCGGGGTAATGGTCAGCTGTCCGCCTGCAAGTTTCAATGCACCCATTCCTTTGAACAGACTCGTGAACATCTTCGGATTTGCACCCCATATTAAAAGGGCTATGTTCTGCAGGAAATACGAAACGCCGATAGCCGTAATAAGTACTGCCAGAGAACCTGTCCCCCGAAGTGGTCTGTATGCAAGCCTCTCTATTGTGATACCCAGCACCGTGCACACGATGATTGCAACCAGCAGGGCAATCCATGCGTTCATGCCCACATACATGGACATTATGAATGACATGTATCCGCCGATCATGATTACATCGCCATGCGCAAAATTCAGCATCTTGGATATACCGTAAACCATGGTATATCCAAGTGCGATTATTGCATACACGCTGCCCAGGCTGAGGCCTGAGATCAGATTAGTTAAAAAATTCATATCCTTCTTCTTTCCTGATTATGCTTTTGTATACGTGGCTTTGGGGTGCCGCACTATCCTGCAACACCCCTCTGCCGACAACTATACACTTAAGTCAGTCAGTGTATTACTTAACCGGTTCGTATACTCCGTTCTTGATTACCATAGCGTTAGGAGTCTTGTTAACTTCTCCTGCCTCGTTCCACTGCATGTCTGCACCTGTGAGACCGCTATACTTGAATCCTCCGGTGAAGGCCTTTACGAGCGCATCGCAGATCTCATCATTAGCTGCGGAAGCATCGAGTCCTGTCTCCTGGAAAGCGTTGTATACGGCATATACGCAGTCATATGCGTCAGCTGCGAACTGGTTAGGTTCCTCACCGTAAGCATCCTTGTATGCCTTTACGAACTTCTGAGTAGCCTCGTCCTCTGCTGATGCGATGAACGGTGTCAGGAGCATTACGCCATCTGCCAGCTTTGTATCAAATCCCTCAAGTGTCAGGATTCCATCCATACCGTCTACTCCGAAGAATGTCGGTGTGTAATCAACCTTGTCTGCCTGAATCAGTACGTTTGAAGCCGGTGTGTAGTATGTGGGCAGGAATACGAGGTCTGCGCCTGCATTCTTCATGCTGTTGACCTGTGCCTGATAGTCTGTGTTAGCCTCAGCAGATGCTTCTTCTGCTACGAGCTTCTTACCTGACTTCTCATACTCTTCTTTGAACTTTGCATAGATTCCGCTGGAGTAGTCGCTGTCGTTGTTGTAGATAACTCCTACTTTGGCATCCGGCATATTGTCGACGATATATTTTGCTGCTGCAACACCCTGGTTAGGATCTGAGAAGCAGAGCTGGAATACGTTGTCCTTACCCTCTGTAACTGCTACCTGGGAAGCGGAAGGTGTGAGTGTGAACACTCTGTCCTCGAATGCCTTCTCGGTTGCGGCTACTGCCGATCCTGATGTTGTTGATCCGACGAATACCTGCATACCGTCATCCATGAGTTTGTTGTATGCGTTAACGGCTTTCTCTCCGTCTGCCTCGTCGTCCTCTGCCTGCCATGCAAGTACCTCTGATCCGGCTGCAGCGTTGATCTCATCAACTGCAAGCTGTCCGCCGTTCTTTACTGCGTTTCCATAAATAGCAGCTGGTCCTGTAAGAGGTCCTGTGTTTCCTAGTTTTAATGCTGTGCTGCCTGCATCACCGCTGTCGCTTGATCCGCCGCCGCATGCAGCAAGTGCAAATACCATCATAAATGACATTGCGACGACTGCGAATTTAGTCCATGTCTTCTTCATTTTTTCTTCCTTTCTTTACCTAAGAATCTGACTGAGTGATAGTTGATATGTGACTTAGCATCCTGGACCCGGGCATTTAATAAGCCCGCATCGCTGCGGGCTCCCAAGTCTCAGTTGTACATCGAAACGTTTATGTACTCTCTACCGCCCTACAGCATAAATTCGTCCATCTCGAGTCTGCCGACCAGAAGGACGCTGATAATGCTGATGACGATAATTCCTATGCTGCTGAAATACATAAAATGTTCCTTTCTTTAAGTACAGTGCGATGATAACATTGTGAAGATTGTGTGTCAACGCTTTTTGTGAAAAAACTCAAAATTCTCTTTTGTTTTTGTGTTCGTACACAGTTTGCAAAAAGAAAAAGGCGCCGGATACTATGTGCTGAAAGATGCCGTATTTGAGGCTTAGTTTAAGGTTGTGGTATACTTTTATTGTTCTTTTTAGGTGCAAAAGCGCCGGACAGTTATCGTTTTCAATAACAATGAGGGGACAGTATGGATTACAAGATGACTATTGCAGGCCTCGAGAGACACCTGCCGCTTTGTAAGGTAACGGATGAACTCTATATCGCGGGCTTTATTATGTTTAATGACGTTGAGATTACCGAAGCCGCAGCAAGGGAGCTGCTGGCCAGGGCGCCTGAGTTCGACGTTCTTATCACAGCAGAGAGCAAGGGCATTCCTCTTTGCTACGAGATGGCACGCCAGTCCGGCAAGCCATACATCGTGGCCAGGAAAGGCGCAAAACTCTACATGCAGGATGTCGCAAAGGTAGAAGTAAGATCGATAACCACAGACCACATTCAGACGCTCTGCCTTGGCAAAGACGAGAGAGATGTCATGGAAGGAAAGAAAATCCTCATCGTGGATGATGTTATCAGCACGGGAGATTCCATCAAGGCTCTCGAGCAGCTCGTCGAGACCGTAGGCGGCAACATCGTGGGCAAGTTCACCGTACTCGCAGAGGGAGAAGCTGCCGGCAGAGATGACATCGTCTATCTTGAATACCTGCCGCTCTTCAATCCGGACGGCAGCCCGATAGACAGCCACGAGGACCGGGAGACTCACCCGACCATGAACAAGAGCGAATAAAATAAACTAAGATAAAGCATCAAAATACGACGTTTAGATATCCTACAGAATAAGACATTTAGGCACTTAGACATTTAGATTCAGAAGATAAAATACTTACCGGAGGCCCTATCCGCCATCTCGGTAAGTATTTTTTCATTTTATTTTCCAAGCCATTACTTACCTAAGGCTCTATTCACGCTTCCGGTAAGTAAATTTTCACCCAACTTTTTAAAACTTTACTTACCGACTCCCACTCTCATGCTCTCGATAAGTAAAAAAACTCCGGGTCGTTTACTATTTTACTTATCGGAGGCCCTATTCTCACTCTCGGTAAGTAATTCTTCAAAATCTTTCTCAAAAAAATACTTACCGAGAGGCATATCCACCCTGTCGGTAAGTAGTTTGCTCCTATGCTGCGTCGTCCTCTTCCGTTTCCTCTGTATCCCCTGCGGGCTCTTCGGCGTCGTAGCTCATGTCGATGTTCTGACCTTCCCACGGTACCATCTTGCAGATGACCATGTATCTTGCGTCCTTGTACTCGTACGCGCAGGTGCTGAGTATGACTATCCTGTCAGTAGGCGCAAGTGCGACATCCGTGGTATAGGAGGCAAGGCTGTTAATGGTATCCAGGTATACTTCCCTTCCGCCCATGTCCTTGATGTTCGTGGTATAGATGTTGCTGTCCGACGGCTCATTCAGGAACGCGGCTATCTCCAGGTGGAATTTGCCCTCCGGAGTGATCAGCTCGAGCTGCGGATGTTCGACGCAGAATGACTGCTCCTTAAGTTTTTTAAGCGCGGCGAACATAGAGCCGTTTCGCATGTGGTGTCCGTACACTATGGTGTTGAACTGAGCAAAAGGCGCTTCCGTAACAGCATCTACGAAGAGAGTCCCGAATGCGCTGTACGTACCGTCAAACATGGTGTTGAGGTACTTGTCGTTGTCCTCTCCTTTTACGACAGGATAGTCGATAAGAGTATCTTTGTAGTAGAGCCAGCCGACTATATCCGGGTTGATCTTTCTGAGTGCGTCGAAGTCGATGTCTCCGGTAAACTCCCCGTTTCTTGACTCTCCGGCTATGTTTTCGTAGACATTCTGATTGCTCCTGTAGTCCTTTATTATCGTATATATCTTCCAGGCTGAGAAGAGCATGATAATAACGAGACATCCCATGATGATATCCTCTGCTACTCTCCTCACCTTGGCTTTCTTGCTAAGACGCCTTTTGGGCCTCTTCTTTTTGTCTGAATTATTAAGTTCGTATCTGGGTCTTCCTTCTTCCATTGAACTTCTTCTTTTATTCCTGTCCTTCCTTTGCTTTTCGCGCGACGGCATCCGCTACTACATCCACCGCTTTTGCGCCGTCGGCTGTAATTATACCATCTGCGCCGATTGCTGCAAGTTTTCCTGCATCGGCAGAGAATACTATGCCGAGATCCGCGCCTTCTTCCCTTACCTTTTTCTTCATTTCCTCTATTGCGGCGGGGTCTTCCGGATCCGGTGAATGTGCGGGGAAACTGCCATCGGGCTCGAGATTATAGCTCCCGCTCACGTCAGTGCCGAGCTTTTCGAGCACATCTGTAGCAAAGAATCCTCCGGCGCCGTTACCTGCATCTACGATGAAATGCATATTTTTGAAATATCCCGGCGTCTGACTGAGTCTCTGTGTCAGTGCCTGCCTCAGGAAGGCCGCATGCATGGGCATCAGATCCTCCTTGATATCGTCGTAGGTCCCGCCTATGAAATTATACTTTGATGCGAGCCTGAGTATCTCTGCGATGTCCTCGCTGTCCGGCTCTTCCTCCGCTGCGAACAGTCTGAAGCCGTTCATCTCCGGTGCCCTGTCACCTGCGGTTACCATAACCGCGCCGTCGAATTCGAACTGAGGCATCGATGCTGCCATCTGCATGGCTCCCGTTGTTGCGATTCCGGCATCGGTGCCCTCCGCACCCCAGAGGCTTATGGCTTCGAGCACACCTTCCTTGAGATTAGAGCCCGAAAGGCGCGGGTCCTGCGCCACGCATATTTTGAGCATGGTCGGATTCCTTTGCGCCCTCTGGGAGAGCCAGTATACAAACGAGCCTCCGACGCGTCCAGCGACTTCCTTCGTTATGCCGGTCTCGCTGTCTGCGCCGGGGCCCTCTGCAATTCCGATTATGCGATTCCCATCCTGTATCTTCGTAAAGTCTGTCATATCCTGTTTCCTGTTTATGTAAAATGCATATCTCGGACAGCTGCCCTTTCACTTGTTAATACTAACACAAAAGAGGCATCAGTTATACACAAGAAAAGGTCGGGGCTTTGGGCCCCGATCCTCAGTATAGTAGATTCTTTCTTTTTTAAGAGCCCCGTGCGGCAGGAACGCTTTTGTTATTATTCGTCCCATTTTACCTGGTCGCGGTAGCTGCCGTACGGCGTTGCCGGCAGGTATACGTTGAGCGAGAAGTTCCTGTCGTCTATGTGATCCTCCTCGATATGAAGAGTCATGCACAGCTCCCATCCGCCGTCGAATGCGAACTTGATGGTGTCTCTCAGTATCTCTCCGCTCTTACCTGTGGCAAATCTGACCTCCAGGAGTTCGCTCGGGTATTTGACTCTCGGCGTGTAGTAGTTGTGGCTGTCCGGAATCCTTCCGAGCTGGCCGTGGCAATTAACCGCTCCTATACGCGTTACTTCGAGCGCCTCGATCGTGTTGAGGAAGTAGTAGTCATATCTTCCGTAGAAATAGTCGATCATCTTCTGCGGTGCCTCGGGATGATATTTCACTATACGGGAAATCTCATTTCCTATGGCTTTGAGCATCGGGCTCACGAGTTTGCCGTAGAGGAAATCATCGTCCTTGATCATCTCCATCCACTCCTCGGTCTTGAGCGGCTCGAATGTGAGCAGCACTTCATTTACGTCATTGAAATAGTCGTTTGTGCAATGCACATTGAATATTCTCTCGCCGAAATCGTCTATCTCGTTGAATATGTTGATGACCCTTCCGTCCTTCATGTTCCTGGTGCGGTCCGCCACAGGAAGCGCTGCGATGATCCTGGCATCATTCTTTATGGATATTGAAATATGCCAGTCGATGTCAGGCCTCTCCAGGAGAAGCTCACCGAAGGAGTCCTCATGGAGCTTACGTGTCAGATAGTTGAACCTGATGCGAAGCGGATTGCCGTTATCCTCGAAAAGATAAGGTTCGTGCTCCGCTATGCGTTTTACGGCAGGAAGAGCCTGTCTGTGCACGAGCTTTTTGTCTTTATCATCGGCGCTTTCCCAGACCTTCCTGAACTCGCGGCTTTCTTCGTCGTCCACCAGCTCGTACGGAGTATTGTGGTCATTCAGCACTTCCTCAAATGCCAGGGCAGTGCCGATTACAAGCAAGCTGTTAATCATATTAAAATCCTCCTTCTGGGATTTATTTAGCGAAAATACCCGCGGCCGTTACCGCCTCTGCGATAATGGCCACGAGTATATTCATATTGTTTTAATGCGCTGAGCCGCTTATCAGCTGTTCAGGAGCAGCAGGCTGAATACGAGTGTAAACAGAGCCACCGTCTCTACGATACCGATTACGATGAAGTAGTTTGCGGTACCTTTTCCTGTTGCGCCGAGTGCGTCAGCCGAAGCTGCAGCAGCTCTTCCCTGGAAGAGTGCGGAAAGTCCGATTGCAAGTCCGCCGAAGATTCCGACTCCGAGGGCCATTCCCGCGTCGCAGTTGGCACCGTTGATGAAGTTCATCAGAAGGAAACCGTAAATCGTCTGTGTAAGAGGCGCACCAGTGAACGCGATCATGATGAACGGTGCGGGTTTGCCGCTTGCGTAGCACTTCTTCCATGCACCTACCGAGGACATACCGGCAAATCCTGCTCCAAATGCAGAACCGGCAGCGGATAAACCAAGGGCAGCAGCCATACCTATAAATGCAAGATTCATATCAATT
>ONJG01000046.1 GCA_900318105.1 uncultured Eubacteriales bacterium | reverse complement strand
TCGATGCCGGCCTTGTGGGCTGCATCCAGTAAGGTGGAACCTTCCGGAACAGTTACCGTAATGTTATCAACTGTTACTTTAATATCTGCCATAGTTCACACCTCCATTACTTTCTGCTGATAGCACCGAATGCGCAGTTGTCCATACAAGCTCCGCACTTGATACATGCTGCCGGATCGATAACATGAGGCTGTTTGACCTCGCCGCTGATGGCGTTTGCAGGGCAGTTTCTTGCGCACTTGGTGCAGCCCTTGCAGAGCTCTGGGTCGATGGTGTAGTTGAGGAGTGCCTTACATACGCCTGCAGGGCATCTCTTCTCTACGATGTGAGCCTCATACTCATCTCTGAAGTGCTCCAGAGTCGAAAGAATCGGGTTAGGTGCTGTCTGACCGAGTCCGCAGAGTGAATTCGCCTTGATGTAGCGAGCGAGTTCATCGAGCTTGTCGAGGTCTTCGAGCTCTCCTCTTCCTGCCGAAATCTTTTCGAGAATCTCGAGCATTCTCTTTGTACCGATACGGCACGGTGTGCATTTGCCGCAGGACTCACTTACCGTGAATCCGAGGTAGAACTTGGCAATGTCTACCATACAGTTGTCCTCATCGAGTACGATCATACCGCCGGATCCCATCATCGAGCCGATGGCTGTGAGGGATTCGTAGTCGATAGGTACATCATATGAGCTTGCAGGGATGCATCCGCCGGACGGTCCGCCTGTCTGAGCAGCTTTGAATTTCTTGCCGCCCGGTACGCCGCCGCCGATTTCCTCTACAACCTGTCTCAGTGTAGTACCCATAGGTACCTCAACGAGTCCTGTATTATTAATCTTTCCTCCGAGAGCGAATACCTTTGTTCCCTTGGATGTCTCTGTACCGTACTGGTTGAACCACTCAGCACCGTTCAGGATGATCTGCGGGATGTTGGCATACGTCTCTACGTTATTGAGTACAGTCGGTGCTCCGAAAAGTCCCTTGACTGCCGGGAACGGCGGACGCGGTCTCGGCTCACCTCTGTTACCCTCGATGGATGTCATAAGAGCAGTCTCCTCACCGCAGACGAATGCGCCTGCACCGAGTCTGAGATCCACATCGAAGTCGAAGTCAGTGCCGAAGATGCCTTTTCCGAGCACGCCGTATTCTCTGGCCTGCTTGAGGGCTATCTCGAGTCTGTCTACTGCGATAGGATACTCCGCTCTTACATATATGTATCCCTGATTTGCTCCGATTGCATAACCTGCAATGGCCATAGCCTCAAGGATTGAATGCGGGTCACCTTCAAGAATGGATCTGTCCATGAATGCGCCCGGGTCACCTTCGTCGGCGTTGCAGGCTACATACTTCTGGACCTCGCCTCTGTTTCCGGATGCGAACTGCCACTTCTTACCTGTCGGGAATCCGCCGCCGCCTCTTCCTCTGAGGCCTGAGTCTACGACAACCTGAATTACCTCATCAGGTGTCATCTCTGTGAGAGCTTTACCAAGAGCCTGATATCCGTCTCTGGCTATATACTCGTCTATATCTTCCGGATTGATCTTTCCGCAGTTGCGGAGAGCCATTCTGAGCTGATCTTTATAGAATGCTGACTCTACATAAGGGATGTCCTCTCCGTCAGCGCCTTCTTCGATCATGAAGTACTCCTCTACGGGTTTTCCTCCGAGGATGTGCTCATCGAAGATTCTGTCCACCATATCAGGTCTTACTTCCTGATAGAATACGTTACCCGGGTGCACTACCAGGATAGGTCCTTTTGCACAGAGACCCTGGCAACCGGTCTGGATGATCTGAATTTCATCCTTTTTAGCTGCGCCGTCGATGAGCTTGTTGAGCTCTTCGATAATCTCCTGGGCATGATTGGATGTACAACCCGTACCTCCGCATACGAGGACGTAGGTCTTTGCGGCTGCTTCTGCAGTCTCAGGATTGAATCTGATGTCAATCTGTCCGTGCTTCGCTGCCTGAATGTCTTTAATCTCTTGCAGTGTTTTCATGACTTACCTCCATTATGCGTTATTCGTACTTGGCCAGAATGCCTTCCACCATGTCCGGTGTCAGCTTGCCGTATACATCTCCACCAACGATCATAACAGGTGCGAGTCCACATGCTCCGACGCAGCGGCATACGTCGATTGAAAACTTGCCGTCTGCTGTGCATTCGCCGTCTCCGATCCCGAGCTGTTTCTCAACTTCTTCGAGAACCTTGCCTGCTCCCTTTACGTAGCAAGCTGTACCAAGGCAAACCGATACGACGTATTTGCCCTTCGGCGACATTGAAAACTGTGCATAGAAAGTAGCTACACCATAAATCTTTTCGATAGGAATACCCGTCTCATCTGCGATAATCTTCTGTACCTGGTAAGGAAGATATCCGTAGATTTCCTGTGCCTCCTGCATGATAGGCATCAGGGCTCCCTTCTGACCTTTGTACTTTGCGATTACCTCGCGAAGCTTGGCTTCCTGATCTTTTGTTCCGCTGAAAGGAACATTTGATACTTTCATCAGCTCGTGCCTCCTTAATATAGTTCATCTACAAAAACTTTTATGGGATTGTCATCCCATATTCTTTTAAATTTTACATTATGATGCCTATTTCAGCAATTACTATTTCGTTAAATTATTATCTATTTGCTAAAAAAACAAAAAAAAACAATTGAAAAAGCAAAATATTATTCAGTATAAAAACAGTTGCGGAAATATATATTCCCGCAACTGCTGTCAATACAGTCAGGTCAGAGTGGCCTGGTTTCCTCTTTTACAAACTCCGCCGTCTCTTCATCAAGCAACGGCACGAGAGTGTCACGGACCCACTCATGATAGGCATCTACCCATGCTATCTCCTCTTCAGTCATGAGAGATGTGTTTATGGCCTTTCTTTCATAAGGCACACATGTGAGCGGCTCGTTGACGAGATTGCCCTCTTCATCCTCAGTGAAGAGCATGAGGTTTTCGGTTCTGATGCCGAATTTCCCTTCCATATATACTCCGGGCTCATTGGACATTATCATGCCGGCCTTGATCTCTACGTCCGATGGCTCCCTCCTGATAGCATTGGGCCCTTCGTGTACTCCGAGCACGTGCCCCACTCCGTGCGAAAGCCCGTGTTTAAAGTCGAGGCCCTGCTCTTTCAGCGCCTTTCTGCCTGCGGCATCGATATCCTTTCCGTTCATGCCGGGTCCGAGTTTGAAGAGATGCACATCCACATGGGCTTTCAGTACATAGGTGTAGTCATCGATCATCTCCTGCGTCAAAGGGCCCACTGCAATTGTCCTGGTTACATCCGTGGTTCCGTCCATATACTGCCTGCCGGAGTCAAGTAGCAGGAACCCCTCCGGCCTGATGTCCGCATTTGTCTCCGCTGTCGGAGCGTAGTGGATTATGGCGCCATTTGGACCGTAGCCCGGTATGGTCTCAAACGAGAGGTCGAAACACCCTTCCTGCCCGCGGCATATCTCCTCCAGTTTGTGCGCCACAACTATCTCAGTCAGCTGCTCTTTCGACACATTGTCCTTGAGCCATTTAATGAGCTTTGTGACGGAGACCCCGTCCTTGATGTGAGCATTTTTCGTGCTCGCGATCTCCGTGTCGTTCTTGATGATCTTCATCAGAGCTACGGGCGTGGATGCATCGTGCTTTTTCATTTCCGGCGGCATGCAGCAATACAGTTCGTAGTTGCATGAATTTGAATCGTACCATACTGCCCTTGCGGCATCCATCTCCGATACATCCTTGTATATATCGTTGTAATCCCTCACTTCAACAAATGACAGCCTTTCCGGGAGTCCGTTTCCGAGGGCTCCGTCCATAACATAGAGTCTCACGCTGTCCTGAGTGAGCAGTGTAAACGAAAAGAAAACCGGAGTGTACATAATATCCGAAGCTCTCAGGTTAAACAGCCATGCGGACTCCATCAGGTCTGTAATAAGAAGATAGTCTGCACCATTGGACTTCATTTCTGCTCGTACGGCAGCAATCTTATCCTCTGAGCTCATGCCTGCAGACTCAATCGGAAAGTCCCAAATCTCACTCGGCTTAATCTCGGGCCTTGTCTTCCATATCTTATCGACAAGGTCCTCGTCAGTCCTTAATCTCACCCTCTGCTCTTCTCCTGCGAAAAGCTCTTCCAGCGACAGTCCGAATGCCGCCGGCACAACCCTGCCGTCAAACCCTATGACATAATCTCTTTCCGGATTTGCCGCTTTTAATTGCTTTGCATGTTCCCCGAGAAATTCTTTTATGGTCGGGACTTCCGGCTCCGCCATTCTCATTAGCTCGATGCCCGTGCCTGCGAGCTGCTGCTCAGCCTGCAGGAAGAATCTGCCATCCGTCCAGAGCCATGCTCCGTCTCCGGCAACGAGCATTTCGCCTGCTTCTCCCGTAAATCCGCTGATAAATTCAAGAGCTTTGAAATAATCATTTACATATTCTGAGCCATGAAAATCCCCGGACGGGATATAGTACACGTCCATGCCTTCGTCAGCCATAAGTTTTCTCAGCTCAGCAATCTCATGCTTCATAACTAAATCTGTTCCTTTAATTCATTCTTTTTTAACGTGCATAATATACAATTCATATTTTACTAGAAACGACAAAACATTTAAACACAGCTTTTGCCTGTAAATGCCTCATAGTGTATAATTCGTTACGCTTTGCATTGAATAATGGAAACGGAGAATATATATGATTTATCCACGCTTCCCTAAAGAGGGAGAAACCATAGGTATATGCGCACCGAGCGCGGGAGTCGGCGGCAAGCTCGCTTCATTTGAGCTTTCGCTTGAGACCCTGCACGAGGCAGGCTACAAAACAAAAGAGACGGAAAATGTCAGAAGCGAAGGCTACCCCTCCGCTCCTGCCGATGTGCGCGGCGCTGAGTTCAATCAGCTCTTTTCAGATCCGGAAATCTCAATGGTGATAAGTGCATCCGGCGGCGACTATAATGTCGAGATGCTTCCGCATATAAACGCGGATATAGTCAGGGAAAACCCTAAGTGGTTTGCGGGCTATTCGGATCCGACATGCGTTGAGCTCTACCTGACCACGGTTCTGGATATTGCAACAATATACGGAGTTAACGCGGGCGCCTGGGACTGGAGACCACTTCACAAATTCCAGTATGATGCACTCTCCGTCATCAAAGGAGAGCTCCCCGTCCAGACTTCTTATGAATACTATTCCTCAAAAGGATTTGATGATGAGACGCTGAGCTGCGAGATGGACGCAGAGGTCCGCTGGACCCTTTTAATGCCCGTCTACTCCAGCGAAAGCGAGCATGGAGAATTATTCGAAGGCACTTCTCTCGATGTCACCGGCAGGCTTATAGGCGGATGCATAGACGTCATCACCTGGGTCATGGGTACGCCTTACGAGGATCTCGCAGGTTTCTCAGAGAGATATAAAGATGACGGTCTCATCTGGTACTTTGACAATTTCGAATTAAAGCCGATGGACCTTATGTACGCCATGATAAAGATGCGCCAGGCCGGGCTCTTTGACCACGCGCGCGCTGTCATATTCGGCCGCACCCTGCTTCCGGGCGAGGCAACTGACGAGGATTATCTCATTCAGCTCGAGCGTGTCTTCGGTGAGCTCGAGGTCCCCGTCATCTGGAATGCCGACATCGGCCACACCAAGCCGTCCTTTACACTCATAAACGGCGCCATGGGACACCTGACATACGATAACGGCCGCGCTACACTAACAATGGATCTGAAATAAATCCATCATTTAGTCAACATGGACAATGATATCTTTCCGCGCTTCTCATCCACTGAGAGCACGCGGACTTCCACAACATCACCCACTTTGACCACGTCAAGCGGGTGTTTTATATATCTGTCCGCCATCTGGGATATATGAACCAGGCCGTCCTGATGTACGCCTATGTCCACAAATGCGCCGAAGTCCACAATATTCCTGACCGTGCCCTTCAGGACCATTTCAGGTTTAAGATCCGACAGCTCCATAACGTCGCTTCTGAGTACAGGTGCCGGCGCCTCTTCTCTCGGATCCCTGCCCGGTTTTTCAAGTTCAGAAATGATATCCGTAAATGTATATTCACCGATTCCGAGTTTTTCGGCCAGGGCTTTTGCGGCTGACCGTGAAAATTTCTTTGAAAGTCCGGACGCACTTCCTTTTAATATATCTTCTGCCCCCATGCCGCATTCTTTGAGTATGCCTCTTGCGGCCTCGTAGCTCTCGGGATGGACTGCTGTCGCATCTAGCGGCTCGCTTCCTCCGGTAATTCTCAAAAATCCCGCGCACTGTTCATATGCCTTCGGGCCGAGCTTGGGTACTTTAAGCAGGTCCTTCCTGCTCATATATCTGCCGTTTTCGTCCCTGTGCTTTACTATGTTCTCGGCTATCTGCCTGCTGATGCCGGACACGTACTCAAGAAGTGAGGGCGATGCCGTATTGACATCCACGCCCACCCTGTTAACACAAGTCTCAACCACTGCACCGAGGGCCTCTCCCAGTCTCTTCTGGTTCATATCATGCTGATACTGACCGACGCCTATGGCCTTAGGGTCTATCTTTACGAGCTCCGCAAGCGGATCCTGAAGCCTCCTGGCTATCGACGCGGAGCTTCTCTCCCCGACATCGAGGTCCGGATATTCTTTGGTAGCGAGCTTGCTCGCGGAATAAACGGAAGCACCTGCTTCATTCACAATCACATACTGCAGCTTTGCGCTGCCCCTTTTATCCGCATCATACTCCCTGATGAAACCGGCTATAATCTTTTCTGACTCCCTCGATGCCGTACCGTTACCTACGGAAATGACATCGACATTGTATTTGTCGCAGATTTCCTTGAGTTTCTTTTTTGCTTCATCCACTTTATTCTGCGGAGCCGTGGGATAAATTACCGCAGTATCCAGTATCTTTCCGGTCGGATCGCATACGGCGAGCTTGCAGCCTGTCCTGAAAGCAGGATCCCAGCCGAGTACGGTCTTGTCCTTAAGAGGCGGCTGCATCAAAAGCTGCTCCAGATTGGAGCCGAACACTTTAATCGCTCCTTCCTCTGCGGTCTCCGTGAGCTGTCCTCTTATCTCGGTCTCGATGGACGGGGCGATAAGTCTCTTATATCCATCCTCAATGGCTGCCGACACATATTCCGCGCATTCGCCCGAAACTTTGCGCATGGTCATGCGCCCGAGGTATTCGAGTATGTCATCAACGGGTGCATCTATGGAAACAGACAGTACCTTTTCCTTTTCTCCCCTGTTAATGGCCAGTATCCTGTGGCCCGGAATCCTTGAGACAGCCTCGCGGTAGTCATAGTAGTTCTCGTATACCGTGCGTTCTCCTTGTTCCTCGGCTTCTTTGCCCTTTGCTCCGCGAGAAGATACGAGCTCTCCCTGTCTGAATGTCTTGTTTCTTATCCATGCGCGGTAGTCTGCATTATCCGAAACATCGCCGGCGATGATATCCTGAGCCAGCTGAAGCGCTGCCCCGGCGTCTGCCACTTCATTTTCTTCCGAGATATACTTCTCAGCCTCTTCAAGCGGATTTCCGGGTACTCCTGCCAGAAGGAAAACCGCCAGACCCTCCAGGCCTTTTTCCCTTGCGATATCGGCACGCGTCTTTCTCTTTGGCTTATACGGCCTGTAGAGGTCCTCGACTGCCGCCGCAGTCTCCGCATCGATTATTCTCTGCCTGAGTTCCTCCGTGAGTTTGCCCTGTTCTTCTATGGAAGCAAGTACTGTATCCTTCCTCTCTTCGAGGTTGATAAGATACCTGAGCTTCTCATCCAGTGCTCTTAAAGTCTCATCATCAAGGGCGCCCGTGGCTTCCTTGCGGTAGCGGGCTATAAACGGTATGGTGCATCCCTCATCGATAAGCCTGATTACAGCCTCAACCTGCGAGGTCCTTATGTTCAGCTCTTCTGCTATCTTCTTTACGATTTTTTCACTGACCATTTATTTTATTCTCTCCTCTATCAAATGTTCCCTCTGATAATACAAAAAAACCGCCGATTCATGTGTTTCAAATAAAATACGAGAGGTATTGTAAATGCAAAGAAAATGAGTGCAATTTGCGAATGTCCGCAGACTGCACTCATTTGAGTTCTTATTGCATTCCGGGTGCATTACGGGGCCGTGCCCTGTCTGCACTCATTTCCGGCTACAGGATTGATACGCTTGCAATCAGTCCTGCAAATACGATGGATACCATCGATACCAGCTTGATCAGAATGTTGATCGAAGGACCGGATGTGTCCTTGAACGGGTCGCCTATCGTATCTCCGACCACGGCAGCCTTGTGATTCTCGGAACCCTTGCCGCCGAAGTTTCCTGCTTCGATATATTTCTTGGCATTATCCCATGCGCCGCCGGAGTTGGCCATGAAGATGGCCATTATGAATCCGGATACCGTAGCTCCGCAGAGCATTCCGACAACTCCGAGTCCGCCGAGTATTAGACCTGTTACGATAGGAGCTGCAATTCCCACGCATGCAGGAAGTATCATTTCCTTAAGAGATGCCTTGGAGCAGAGGTCCACGCAGCGTGCATAGTCCGCGTCTGCTTTTCCTTCCATCAGTCCCGGAATTTCCTTGAACTGACGTCTTACCTCTATTACTACGCTCTGTGCGGCGCGGTTTACGGCGCCCATGGTAAGAGCCGAGAAGAGGAACGGCAGGCATGCTCCGACGAAGAGTCCCACCAGAACTCTCGGGTCGAGCAGATCGAGTTTCAGATCCTGTCCGTCTGGCATATATACGAGCAGCTTCTCTTTGAAGTTTGCGATAAGAGCGAGGGCCGTCATTCCGGCAGAGCCGATGGCAAAGCCCTTACCTGTTGCCGCTGTGGTGTTACCAAGCGAGTCAAGTGCGTCTGTTCTCTCGCGGACCTCAGGTGGCAGTCCCGCCATTTCGGCTATTCCGCCTGCGTTATCCGCAACCGGGCCGTAAGCGTCTGTTGCGAGTGTGATTCCGAGAGTTGAGAGCATTCCCACTGCTGCGAGGGAGATGCCGTAGAGTCCGATGCTGGATGGAGCAACGTCCACCGGGCAAAGACCCGAGCAGTAGTAAGCGATGATGATGGCTGCACCAACAATGAGGATGGGCAGTGTTGTAGACATCATGCCTGTTCCGAGTCCGCTGATGATAAGTGTGGCGGTACCCGTCTGGGACGACTCAGCGATCTTCTGAGTCGGCTTATATGTATCCGATGTGTAGTACTCCGTGCAAAGTCCGATGAGAACTCCGGCTGCAAGTCCTGCGATGATGGCGAGGTAGAGTCCGTAGAACTGGATACCGAAGAGCCACCATACGAGCACGAATGAGAAAATCGCAGTTGCTATGGCCGAGAAGTTGGTGCCGCGGCGAAGTGCTGCGAGCAGGTTCTTCTGGCTTGCGCCTTCCTTGGTCTGTACGAAATACGAACCGATAACCGAGAAGATAACTCCGACAGCAGCCATCAGAAGAGGAAGCGCTACCGACTTCACTCCCAGGCCAGCCGAGTAAAATGCAATTGCACCAAGCGCGCATGTGGATACCATAGATCCTACATAAGATTCGTAAAGGTCAGCTCCCATTCCGGCTACGTCACCGACATTGTCTCCGACGTTGTCTGCAATTACTGCCGGGTTACGCGGGTCATCTTCCGGAATTCCGGCCTCGACCTTACCGACCAGGTCAGCGCCTACGTCAGCTGCCTTTGTAAAGATACCGCCGCCTACACGGGCGAAAAGAGCCATGGATGATGCTCCCATTCCGAATGTAACCATTGCGGCTGTGATGTTTTCGAGTGTCTCATGGAACACGAGGTCCAGGAGTGCATACCAGAGCGAAATATCCAGAAGACCGAGTCCTACAACCGTAAATCCCATTACAGAACCTGCGGAGAATGCGATCCTGAGACCTTTGTTCAGGCTCTCCTGCGCTGCACATGCAGTACGGTCATTGGCTCTCGTGGCTATGCTCATTCCGATATATCCGGACATGCCCGAGAAAAATCCGCCTGTAATAAACGCAAATGGCACATACCATGTGAGCTTATTTGTTGCGGCCATTCCGCAAAGCACGAGGAACATCACGGCGAAGAAAATTACCACCGTGCGGTACTGACGCTTTAGAAAAGCACTGGCTCCCGTGCGTACAAACTGTGATATTTGCTTCATCCTGTCCGTTCCCTCGTCTGCGTTGAGAACGATCTTAGCCTGCATATATGCAAATATGAGGGCTATTATGGAAGCGATGAGGCTTATCCAGTAAAGATGTGTTAACAGATAATCTTGCATACCTTCCTCCTTGATTGCTTGCCTCGGGTTAAAAACTATTCATTTGTATGAACAAATTATACTTGAGACAAGTTTTGTGCTCAATAAAATACAATGTTTTATTTTGTATTTTTCATTTTCTATACTATCCTATGCACCTTGTAATTTCAACGGATTCAGGAAAAAATTATGTTTTTTTGACAGTAATTCAAAAAATTCTTTGTGATATTACACAAAAATTTTAACGAAATTTGACCACTTTGACAGTGTTCATTTGAGCCCTGTTCTCATGACTTCACCCCTCTCAATATTACATTCTGTTCATATTTGTATTAAGGATTATGGAATCGGGGTAATATAACTTATCGAATTATGTCTCTTTATTCTGAACGGAGGTATTTGAAATCAGGCATTTCAACAGAGAAGAAGAGATAAAGAGAAGGCGAAAAATACTGAAACGCATCATCCTCGCAGAGCTTGTGTTGGTTATAGCAGCCTGCTACGGGGTTTATTTGACGTATGTTCATAATACGATAATGAGACAGGCTGCTGCGGCATATGCCAGCATCAGCGAGATGGGAGGCGACCGTCTCGGCGAGCTCGCCGCTGCCACGTATAAGGCCACTCAGGAAGAGGTAATAGAAGAAAAAGAGGAATTGCTCTGGACCAAGGAAGAGACTGTCTACAGAGAAGGCCCTGATGATTCATATAAAGAAGCCGGCAAACTCGATGCAGAAAAAATGGTCCAGCGCACCGGAATAACAAGGAATGAGTGGAGCAGAGTGAGCATAGATGAACAGGAATACTATATAGTCAGCGATAATCTGACAGATGAGACTCCGATCAGCGCCCTTATTGAGGGCGGACAAAAAGGAGAGTACCAGAAATATGCACTCTCCTTATTCCCTGATTACGGCTGGAGCGATAAAGAGCTCGAGCCACTGATTAACTTGTGGAACCGTGAATCGCACTGGAATCCGAATGCTCACAACAGAGGATCCGGAGCCCACGGCATACCGCAGGCGCTTCCTGCCGGAAAGATGGCCTCAGAGGGAAGTGACTATTACACGAACGGCAATACCCAGATCCGCTGGGGACTCAAGTACATAGCCGGCCGCTACGGCTCCCCTTCCGCTGCCTGGAACTTCTTCCTGGCTCACAATTCCTATTAAGGAACTGTTATGCGTTCTTTTCCTTTATTGCAGCCTGAGCAGCAGCCAGACGTGCAATCGGCACTCTGTAAGGCGAGCATGATACGTAGTTCAGTCCAACCTCGTGGCAGAACTTGACCGTCTCGGGATCTCCGCCGTGCTCTCCGCAGATACCGAGCTTGATATTCTGCCTGGTTTTCTTTCCGCCTTCCACGGCCATTCTGACAAGTCTGCCAATTCCGTCCTGATCGAGAGTCTGGAACGGATCGCTCTCGAGTATACCCTTGTCCACATACTCTTTGATGATGGCTCCTGTGTCATCTCTCGAAAAACCGAATCCCATCTGTGTGAGGTCGTTTGTTCCGAATGAGAAGAACTCAGCCTCCTCTGCGATCTTATCCGCTGTCATGGCAGCTCTCGGAACCTCGATCATGGTTCCCACCATGTACTTCATTTCTATGCCGGCCTCGGCTATGAGCCTGTCAGCAACCTCGGTGATGCTCTTCTTTACAAAGCTCAGCTCGTTAACGTGACCAACCAGCGGCACCATGATTTCAGGTACGATATCGAGATTTTCCTCTTTGCTTACCTCGATGGCGGCGCTTATTATGGCCTCGGCCTGCATCTCCGCAATCTCAGGATATGTAATGGCAAGTCTGCATCCGCGGTGTCCGAGCATCGGATTAAACTCATGCAGTTCAAGTGTTTTATTCACTACCTTTTCATAAGGAATGCCGAACTGCTCTGAAAGCTGTTTGATATCCTCGTCTGTCTTTGGCAGGAACTCGTGCAGCGGCGGGTCGAGCAGCCTGATTGTGACAGGTCTGTCTCCCATGGCCTTGTAGATACCCTTGAAGTCTTCCTTCTGATATGGCAGGAGACCTGCAAGAGCCTCTCTTCTTTCCTCTTCGTTGTCTGCAAGAATCATCCTTCTGATCTTCGGAATTCTCTCGTCCTCGAAGAACATGTGCTCCGTACGGCAAAGTCCTATGCCCTCTGCTCCGAACTTCACGCCCTGCTCTGCATCTCTCGGATTGTCTGCATTTGTTCTTACCTTGAGCGATCTGTGTTCATCAGCCCACTTCATGATCTGTCCGAAGTCTCCGGAGAGCTCAGGTGCAAGAGTCTTGATGGCCTCTGCGTATACGCTTCCGTCGCTTCCGTTGAGGGAGATGCTGTCTCCTTCTCCGTATGTCTTTCCGCCGACTGTCATGGACTTGCCTGCCTCATCGACTGAGATTTCCTTGCAGCCTGCAACGCAGCATTTGCCCATTCCCCTGGCCACTACTGCAGCGTGGGATGTCATTCCGCCTCTTGCAGTCAGGATACCCTCTGCGGCTACCATGCCGGCGAGGTCCTCGGGGCTTGTCTCTTCTCTTACGAGGATTACTTTCTTGCCTTCCGCTGCCATCTCTGCAGCATCGTCAGCCGAAAAAGCAATCTGTCCTGTGGCCGCACCCGGTGATGCCGGAAGTCCCTTGGCCACTGCCTCAGCCTTTGCGAGCTCATCCTTGTCAAATACAGGATGGAGCAGCTGATCGATCTGATCGGGCTCTATTCTCATAACTGCTGTCTCTTCATCGATGAGTCCCTCTTTTACGAGGTCCACGGCCACTTTAACCGCAGCAGCAGCTGTTCTCTTACCATTACGTGTCTGGAGCATGAAGAGTTTCCTGTCTTCAACAGTGAACTCCATGTCCTGCATATCTTTATAGTGACCCTCGAGGGTGTTTGCGATCTTTTCGAACTGGGCATATACCTCAGGGAATGCGTCAGCCATTTCGGAAATCGGCTGCGGCGTTCTGATACCTGCTACAACGTCCTCTCCCTGCGCATTTACGAGGAACTCACCAAAGAGCTTGTTCTCACCTGTTGCAGGGTTACGCGTAAAGGCAACTCCCGTTCCGGAATTGTTTCCGCTGTTTCCGAATACCATGGACTGAACGTTTACGGCTGTTCCGAGCGAATCGGAGATGCCGTTGAGCTTTCTGTAAAGAATGGCCCTTTCGTTGTTCCATGATCTGAATACGGCCGCAATGGCCTCGAGGAGCTGATCCTTGGGCTCCTGCGGGAACTCTCTTCCGAGTTCTCTCTTAACGACTTCCTTATATCCCTTGATGATTTCCTTTAAGTCATCTGTCGTAAGGTCCACATCGAATTCGACGCCGGCTTTTTTCTTCTGTCCGTCAAATACAGCGTCGAAGTTTGATTTCTTAATCTCCATTACGACATCACCGAACATCTGGATGAATCTTCTGTAGCTGTCGTATGCAAATCTGTCATTTGAGGTCCTCTTTGCGAGTCCCTCAACTGCTATGTCATTCAGTCCGAGGTTCAGGATGGTGTCCATCATGCCCGGCATGGATACGGGAGCTCCCGATCTTACGGACACGAGCAGAGGATTCTCATTATCCCCGAATTTCTTACCCATTACCTCTTCGAGGTCCGCGATATGCTCCCATACCTCGCTGATAATCTCATCGGCAATTTTTCCGCCATCATCCGTGTATCTCTTGCACGCATCCGTTGTGATGGTGAATCCGAACGGTACCGGAAGACCTATATTGGTCATCTCTGCGAGATTGGCTCCTTTACCTCCGAGGAGGTTTCGCATATCTTTTGTACCCTCATTAAACGAATAAACAAATTTCCCCATATAACTAATACTCCTTTTTCTGTCTTTTACAGACTTTTCTGTTTGTTCTTTTCAAAAATTCGAATCCGGGTTATTCGGCCCGGATTCATAACGACTATGCTAGTTTAATTGTTAGAGTCCAAAAAAGCAAGTTATATTATTAAAACTGCAATCTTTCCTCTATGTAGGACCTGACCTCCGAAACCGGTACTCTTACCTGCTCCATCGTGTCTCTGTCCCTGATGGTCACTGAATTGTCCTCAGCGGTATCGAAGTCGACACATATGCTGAACGGTGTGCCGATCTCATCTTCTCTTCTGTATCTCTTTCCAATGGAACCTGACGCGTCATACTCAACCATAAAGTACTTGCTCAGCTCCTCGTAGATTGGAAGCGCTGTATCTTCGAGCTTTTTCGAAAGAGGCAGAACTGCCGCCTTGTACGGCGCAAGCGCCGGGTGAAGTCTGAGCACCACCCTCACGTCTTCCTTGCCGTTTCCGTCGGTCAGAACCTCCTCATCATATGCATCCACCAGGAATGCCAGCACAAGGCGCTCCACTCCGACCGAAGGCTCTATGCAATATGGCACATAGCGCTCATTTGTCTCAGGATCGAGATAGCTCATGTCCTCTCCGGATGTTGTCTGGTGGGCCATGAGGTCATAATCGGTACGCGATGCAACTCCCCAGAGCTCTCCCCAGCCAAACGGGAAGAGGTATTCGATATCCGTAGTCGCGTTGCTGTAGTGCGAAAGCTCCTCCTCGCTGTGGTCCCTTAGCCTCGTGAACTCCTCGCTGAGTCCGAGATTTTTGAGGAAGTTTGCGCAATAATCCTTCCAGTATGCGAACCAGTCGAGCTCTGTGCCCGGCTTGCAGAAAAATTCCAGCTCCATCTGCTCGAACTCCCTGACGCGGAATATGAAGTTGCCCGGTGTGATTTCGTTCCTGAATGATTTGCCAACCTGGGCTATTCCGAAAGGTATCTTTTTTCTTGAAGTTCTCTGAACATTTTTGAAATTGACGAAAATACCCTGCGCAGTCTCAGGTCTCATATAGATCTCTGAAGCGGAGTCCTCTGTGACGCCCTGGAATGTCTTGAACATCAGGTTGAACTGCCTGATACCGGTGAAATCCGACTTTCCGCAGTTCGGGCACTTGATGGAATGCTCCTTGATGAAGTCTTCCATCTTTTCCTTTTCCCATCCGTCGACTATGGCCTCTTCGTCAGGATTTTGTTCCTTGAGATAGTCCTCGATGAGCTGGTCTGCCCTGTATCTGGTCTTGCATGACCTGCAGTCGATGAGAGGATCACTGAATCCTCCTACGTGACCTGACGCAACCCATGTTTTAGGGTTCATCAGTATTGCAGCGTCGAGCCCCACATTAAGACCCGACTCTCTTACGAATTTCTGTCTCCATGCATCCTTGATATTGTTCTTGAACTCGGTTCCGAGAGGTCCGAAGTCCCATGTGTTGGCGAGCCCCCCGTAAATCTCCGAACCCGGATAGATATAGCCTCTGTTCTTGCAGAGGCCAATTATCTTTTCCATCGTCACAACTCTGTCCGTGCTGGGTATATCTGTCTTGTCTATTGCCATTCCGTTACCTTCCGATTAAGAATCTTTTTATAGTTCTTCTTCGTCTTTGAACTCTTCGTGGACTGCCTGCTCCGCATCCTCAGTCTTGTAAATCTCCGCAACATCATCTGCGATTGTCTTTACAGTCTCGGAAGCTTTTTTGGCAACCTTTTCTATCGAGCCCATAACTTCTTCTATCTTTCCGCTCTTTTCGAGCTTATCCCATGCGTCCATGAGTTTGCCGGCGCCCTTTTCGAAAGCGTCTTTGATATCGTCAATCTTATCTGCTGCAGCATCTGCAGTATCATTGATTTTCTCGGATACATCGTCGGTTGTTTTTCCGATATTGGCTCCGCCGAACGCCTCTGATGCAGCATCCATGCCTTTCATTACGAGGCCTTTGGCCTTATCGTAGATTCCCACGGCTTTGCCGTTAATGTCGACGACATTACCCTTTTCGTCAACGAAATCGATGTCGCACTGTGTGCCGAGTGCTGCAACTATTCCGAGGATTGCGCCCCAGGGCACGAGAACCGCACCGATAACTCCTGCAGTCAGCGGGAAATTAACGATGGTCTTTTCGTCCTTGCTGATGAGTATTCTGGAAACATTGCCCTTATCCACGATTTCCTTCATCTTGGCGAATATCGGGCTGTCCTTGAGGCTTCCGCCGTCTACTGCATCATATGCCTTGTTCATGGTCTCCTCGACCGCGATGATTGCATCCACAACGCTGCCTTCGGTCTTTTCAAGAGCTTCCTTGGCCTCCGCGTAGGTGCATCCTGTTCTTTCCTTTACCAGTTCAATTTTCTCAAGATTAATCTCCATAGTATTCCTCCGATCCTTTTGTGATGCCGAGCACGTTCACATCCAGATAGCGCTCGGTGTAATTAGCCAGTATTTCTCTGACCGTCTTCGCGTCCTCCTCCTTAAGATCCACTTTTTCAAAGGTCGCAAGCGGCCTGGATTCGAAGTATCGAAACACATCAATTATACTGAAGGAAGGCCTGTAAATCAATGAATGGCCTCCCTGTCTCTCAATTTGTGCACACTCCTCACATATGATGCCGCCGGCGCTTACGGAGAACTGTCTGGGCTCTTTGATCTCAGCGAGATCCTTGCTGCAGTTAACACAGCAGCCAAGCTCCGGCATTACGCCGAGCATCCTGAGGGATTTGACTATAAATGCATATAAAAGCGTGTCCGAACTCCCTTTGTTCTGAGACACCGATTTAAGAAAATCCAGGCTCAGATTAAACAAAGCCGGCATAGCCACTCCTTCGTCGAGCACTCTTTCGAGATACTCAAGAAATGACGCTGCCGTCATGTATCTGTTTATGTCTTCTCCTATTGAATAGTAGCTGTGCAGAACCGAAGCGGAATTGATGCTGTAGGCTTCACGTCCCTTAAAAATATCATACTCCGCATAAGTAAAAGGGCGCAGGGCCAGAGCCGCCTTGCTCCTTCCTTTCTCATTGATGGAAGTCCCTGCGGAGAGTTTTCCGTATTGCTTGGTAAAAAGCACTATCATGCGCCTGTTACCGGCTATTTTTCTCTGCCTCAGCACTATGCCTTCCGCATTAATGTTCATCCCTGTAGCCCCAGCTTCTGATTGTGCGCTCGCTGTCGCGCCAGTTTTCTTTAACCTTGACCCAAAGGCTGAGATAGACCTTTCCTCCTATCAGCTGCTCTATGTCCTTTCGCGCGGCTTTTCCGACGCCTTTGAGCTTGTTTCCGTTCTTTCCTATTATGATCCCTTTGTGGGATTTCTTTTCGCAATATATGACCGCTCCGATTTCGGTGATACCGTGCTCATCGTCGGGCTCATCATACGACTCTATCTCGACGAATACGCCGTGCGGCACCTCTTCCTTGAGATAGTGCATGAGTTTTTCCCTTATGATCTCGCTTACCATAAAGCGAAGCGGGTCGTTTGTGGCTATGTCATCCGGGTAGTACATCGGGCCCTCAGGCATATAGCCGGCAAGCCTGTCCCTAAGCATGCGGACGTTGTCGCCCTTGAGCGCTGAAATCCCGTATATGTCATCAAAGAGACCAGTCTCATCATATCTGTTGTATAGCTCCAGATATTCCTCGGGGCTCATCAGATCGGTCTTGTTTACGGCTAAAAGCCTGGGCTGAGAGGTCTTTTCAAGCAGAGAGAGCATCGCTTCATCGCCTTTTCCGAACTCGAGGGTTCCGTCTACGATAAGAAGAATAACGTCAACTCCGTCCAGTGTGTTGATCGCCGTCTCGTTTATGGCCTCTCCCAGTTTATTATGCGGTTTGTGGATGCCCGGAGTGTCCAGAAATACCATCTGTATTCCTTCTCCGCCGTCGTATTCCATATCCATATAAATGCCTGTTATTCTGTTGAGCGTTGTCTGCGGCTTGGCCGAAGTAATTGCAATCTTTTCTTCGAGCATTGCATTCATAAGCGTGGATTTACCCACGTTCGGCCTGCCGATGATTCCTATAAATCCGGATTTCAAACTCTCTTCACTCCTATCGCTTCGAGCACAGCCTCTTCATGTGCCCGCATAATCTTCTTATCCTCTTCATCTATATGGTCATATCCCATGAGATGCATCACGCTGTGGACAAAGAGATACAAAAGCTCCCTCGTGGTTCCCGTGCCGTACTCCTTTGCCTGCCTCATGGCCTGGTCATAGCATATAACCACGTCTCCGAGCAGAACCGAAGCCTCTTCATCCATCAGAATTGCCCCGGCTATATCCTCAAGACCGTCGAACTGCGGAAAGCTCAGCACATCTGTCACGCTGTCTTTCTCCCTGTACTCGCGGTTGAGCTCAAGTATCTCATCGTCAGATACTATGCTTATGCCTATCTCAATATCTGCGTCCTTTGCCTTTATGCCCTCAGCTGAAAGCATGGCGCCGAGCTCAAGCTCCGCTGCGGTCTCCGCCGCCTGCTGCATAAGGCTCCATATCTCCGGAGTCAGTCTGTCGTTTTCGTCACTGTAGTTTATATACATACTATGATACCTGGAGTCCTGTTCCTTTATCTGCCGCTTACCTTGTGCCCTTTGGAGCCGGGTTTAACTCTGTTCTTGTTATCAAAGGTCTCATAAGCTTTGATGATTCTCTTTACAAGCTCGTGTCTTACTACGTCGAGTTCGCTGAAGTAATTGAACCTGATGCCATCCACGCCCTTGAGTATTTTTTCTGCTTCCCTGAGGCCTGATGTAGTGCCGCTCGGAAGGTCTATCTGCGTGATATCTCCGGTAACCACTACCTTGGAGTTAAATCCCATACGGGTCAGGAACATCTTCATCTGTTCTCTCGTCGTATTGTGGGCTTCGTCGAGGATAATAAATGCATTATCCAGCGTGCGTCCTCTCATATATGCAAGGGGTACCACCTCTATGGCTCCCTTTTCCCTGAGCTTTGATGCCGCATCGAGTCCGAGGACGTCATACAGTGCATCGTAAAGAGGTCTCAGGTAAGGATCCACCTTTTCCTGCATGTCACCCGGGAGAAATCCGAGTCTCTCACCTGCCTCAACGGCCGGGCGGGTCAGTATAATCCTCTCAACCTCTTTGTTTTTATATGCGTTTATGGCCATAGCACATGCAAGGTAGGTCTTACCTGTACCTGCAGGTCCTATGCCAAACACCATGTCGGTTTTCCTTATGTTGTCCACATATTCCTTCTGAGCCTGGGTTTTGGGTCTGAGCGGCCTTCCGGTATGCGTATAGCAGACTATGTCCCTTGATGTGGATTTCTCATCATAGGACTTGCCGCCTGCCTCCATCTCAATGAGATAGTTCAGCCTCTGTGAGTCGAGCTCCGGCTCTATGGCAAGCGCCTCGATGAGCTTGGCCACTATGCGCGCTGCAAGCTCGGGGTCTCTGCCCTTTATGGTGAGCTCCCCGTCTCTTAAATTCATCTCCGTTCCCGTAAACTTCTCAACCGACCTTATATTGGCATCGTAGTTTCCGAACAGTCCCTGAACGTTGATTTCCTCGGGTATATTCAGTTTGTATTCCATCTACACCTCTTAGTCTATGTCTGTCAGCTGCAATTACTTGCTAAGAAATTCCTTTACGGCCTTGTTGACTGCAGAACCGTCTGCAGCATCCTTAAGCTCCGCCATGACGCTCTTCATGAGTTTGCCCATGTTCTGCATTCCTTCCTCTATTCCGAGGCTGTCTGCGATTTCCTTTACCTTGGCCTTGATTTCTTCCTCTCCCATTTCTTCAGGAAGGTATCCCTGCAGGATCTCGATTTCTTTCTTGTATCCCTCTACCATGTCGTCTCTTCCGGCCTTGGCGAAATCAGCCAGCGCATCGGTTCTCATCTTGACCTGTTTCTTGATGATTCTTACGATATCCGCATCATCTTCAATCTCCGTCCTCTGGTCAACTTCGTACTGCTTGATTGCAGCTCTTACCATATTGACGGTCTCTTTCTTTACGGCATCTGCGTTCTTCATGGCGTCCTTGTAGTCAGCCATCAGCTGTTCCTTTAATCCCATTTCTTCCTCCTTGCAGTAAGGTTCTTCGTTGCTTCGCTCCTCAGAATGACAGATGTGTTGTCATCCTGAGCGAAGCGAAGGATCTTACGGTTTTTCTTCTTTGTTTTTTGAATAAAAATGCGAACCATATATTCAGGTCCGCATCCTCTTTGTCTGTTATTAGTATTTGCGTGCTTTTTTGCGCGCTGCCTCTGACTTTTTCTTGCGTCTTACGCTGGGCTTTTCATAATGCTCTCTTTTGCGGAGTTCTGCCATGACGCCATCGCGAGCACAAGATCTCTTAAATCTCTTAAGAGCGCTCTCC
>ONJG01000061.1 GCA_900318105.1 uncultured Eubacteriales bacterium | reverse complement strand
GCTCGGCGGAGACGACTTCGATAACGCCCTGATGAACTTCCTGGCAGACAGCTTCCAGAAGGAGCACGGAATTGACCTCAGACAGGATAAGATGGCTCTTCAGAGACTGAAAGAAGCTGCAGAGAAGGCTAAAAAAGAGCTTTCATCCGCACAGACCACAAAGGTCAACCTGCCGTTCATCGCTGCATCTGAAGCAGGCCCGCTCCATATGGATATGGATGTGACACGTGCAAGATTTGAGCAGCTCACAAAGGACCTCGTAGACAGGACCATCGAGCCTATGCATAAGGCCATGAAGGATGCCGGAGTAACATCCGCAGACCTCGCAAAGGTAATCCTGGTAGGCGGTTCCACAAGAATCCCTGCAGTTCAGGAAGCAGTAAAGAATGTAACAGGTAAAGAGCCGTTCAAGGGCATCAACCCTGATGAGTGCGTTGCCATCGGAGCAGCTATCCAGGCAGGCGTACTGACAGGAGAGGTTAACGACATCCTCCTGCTCGACGTAACACCGCTTTCACTTTCCATCGAGACACTCGGCGGAGTTGCCACAAAGCTGATCGAGAGAAATACGACCATTCCTACAAAGAAGAGCCAGATTTTCTCAACAGCCGCAGACAACCAGACAGCGGTAGATATCCACGTAATGCAGGGCGAGCGTGAGATGGCAGCGGGCAATATCACACTGGGCAGATTCCAGCTCAGCGGAATTGCACCGGCACCTCGCGGAGTTCCTCAGATCGAGGTTACATTCGATATCGACGCAAACGGTATCGTAAATGTATCCGCAAAGGATATGGCTACAGGAAAAGAGCAGAAGATCACAATCACATCTTCCACAAAGCTCTCAGAGGACGAGATCAACGCCAAGATCAAGGAAGCTGAGCAGTATGCAGAGGAAGATAAGAAACAGAAAGAAGCAGTCGAGACAAAGAACCAGGCTGAGGGTCTGATCTTCGAAATCGACAAACAGCTTGGAGATCTCGGAGACAAGGCTACCGAGGATGAGAAGGCCGCAGTAAATACTGCCAAGGAAGAGCTCCAGAAGGCAGTGGATGCAGGCGATGTGGAAGAGATGAAGACAAAGATGGAAGCACTCACAAATGCATTCTATCCGATCTCCACAAGAATCTATCAGGAAGCCCAGGCTGCAGGCGGAGCTGACGGTGCTGCGGGATTTGACCCGGGCAACATGGGCGCAGGCTTTGGCGGCGCAGCAGGAGCAGGCAATGCCGGCAGCGCTGATGACGGCACAGTCGATGCCGACTACGAGGTCGTGGACGACGAAGAATAATAAAAATACAACTAGGCGGCGGGGCCTTTGCTCTGCCGCCTGAAAGGATTAAGAAATGGCAGATAAAAGGGACTATTACGAGGTCCTCGGGGTTAATAAAGGCGCCTCGGATGCTGAGATAAAAAAGGCTTACCACAAGCTGGCCATGAAATATCATCCGGATAAAAATCCGGGAGACAAAGCCGCTGAGGATAAATTCAAGGAAGCCAACGAAGCATACGAAGTGCTCTCAGATCCCGACAAAAGAGATAAATATGACAGATTCGGTCACGCGGGCGTAGATCCGAACTTCGGTGCAGGCCAGGGCGGATTCGGCGGTTTCGGAGGATTCGGAAACTTCGGCGGCGGATTTGGAGGAGCAGGCGGCATCAACTTCGACGACATATTCGATATGTTCGGAGGCATGGGCGGTGCCAGGAGGTCCTCCAGAAGAGGCGGTCCGCAAAAGGGAAACGACCTGCAAAAGACCATCACAATCGACTTTACTGAAGCGATATTCGGATGCTCCAAGCAGATTGAGATACCTAAAAATGTAAAGTGCAAGACATGTAACGGATCCGGAGCAAAGGCCGGAACGAGCAAGAAAACCTGCGATCAGTGCGGCGGATCAGGCCAGATTACACAGGTCAGCAACACGCCGTTCGGAAGGTTTCAGAACATCACCACATGTCCGAAGTGCGGCGGCACAGGCCAGATGATAGAGACGCCTTGCCCGGACTGCAGCGGCACGGGCAGAGTCCACAAGACCGTAAAGATCAAGGTGGACATACCGGCCGGAGTGGATTCCGACAGCATCGTGACTTTAAGAGGACAGGGCGAGCCGGGAATAAACGGCGGACCTGACGGAGACCTTTACATCGTGGTCAACGTGAGACCTCACAGCACATACAAGAGGAGAGGAGACGACCTCTATCTCGACATGCCGATCACTTTCGAGCAGGCGGCTCTCGGAGCCAAGGTGCAGGTGCCGGGATTCGGTGAGAGCTATAGCTACACCATCCCTGCCGGTACACAGACCGGTTCATCGTTCAGGCTCAAAGGAAAAGGAGTTCCGAATCCGAGGACGGGCAGAAAGGGAGACCTTTATGTCAAGGTTGTGGTAGAGGTTCCGACCAAATTAAACAGAAAGCAAAAGAAAGCAATCGAGGATATGGCATCATCGGTCGGAAGCGATGCATATCCCAAAAAGTCGAAGTTCGACAAGCTGAAATTCTGAAAAATATGATAATAAGACCCGGACAGGATCTGGCGCACTTTAACAGGACCTACGGTGTCCTGGGAGAGTGCGCTTTTTTAACAGGATAATGCCGCAAAAAAGGGTAAGAAAAGGAGACAACTGATATGATAGTTATTCCTGTATATAACGTAATACTGGCGCCTGAGGCCTCGATATATATGAGCCTCGAGCAGGTACAGAGAAGCGCCGGAGCCAAGGTGATAATCCCGGGAGAGAGGGTTGTGATACTCGTCACAAAGGAAAACGAGGGTATAAACAATCTGAATTCCGAGAGCTTTTATCCTATTGGAATATCCGGCACGATAAGAGAAGTGCATAATCATCAGGGTTATGTACTGGTCCGCACGGGCTACCGCGTGGATGTGGAGAACGTTGAGGTAAAGAGCGACAACACCATCAGCGCCACGATAACCAGAAGAAACGACAGCGAAGACATGAGCGCAGAGGTCGGAGCAGAGAAGCTGCGGGCTCTCAAGCAGGCCATGAGGGAGTTTGCCGCAGGTTTTGAGTGGGGCGACTCCATCGAGTACTGGATAAGCCAAATCGACTCGGTGGACAGGGCTGCATGTGCGATGTCACCGTGGCTGGATACCGAAAATGAAAAGAGATATGAGATACTCGCAGAGGACAGCAAGCTCAGGCGTGCTGAGATGATAGAAGAGCTGCTCTACGGTTTCCTCGAGGTCGGAAGGATCACGAATGAAGCCATGACCTCGCAGCAGGAAGAGCACCAGAGGATGTACAGGGAGTCTGCCATCAAGAGGCAGATGGAGCACCTGCAAAAGGAGCTCGATGAGATGCATCCTGAAAATGTCACGGACATACAGAAGTTCGAGCAGAAGATCGCAGAATCCGGCATGAATGAAACCGCGCGCAAGGAAGCGGATAAGGTGCTGAACAGGCTGAAACAAGAGGGCAATCACAGCCCAGAGGCCGGCATGCTCTATGATTATCTCGACTTTGTGACGGGACTTTCCTGGAAGAAGGAGGAGTCTGCAAATATCAATCTTGATGATGCACGCAGGATACTTGATGAGGATCACTACGGACTGTCCAAGGTAAAGGACAGGATAGTGCAGCAGATAGCCGTTATGAATCTGAAAAAGCAGCAGTCGGGCTCGATACTGCTGTTTGTGGGTGCGCCGGGCACGGGCAAGACCAGCATAGGCAAGAGCATCGCCCGTGCACTCGGACGTGAATACGTCCGTGTCAGCCTCGGCGGCGTCCACGATGAGTCGGATATCCGAGGCCACCGGCGCACGTACATCGGTGCAATGCCTGGCAGGATAATGGACGGCATAAGCAAGAGCGGTGTATCCAATCCCGTAATGGTGCTGGATGAGGTGGATAAGCTCTCCGCTTCGTACAACGGAAGCCCCGCGAGCGCTCTTCTTGAGGTGCTCGATCCCGAGCAAAACAATACATTTACGGACCACTATATGAACGTGCCGTATGACCTCTCGGATGTGCTCTTCATATGCACCGCAAACACGGCGGACACGATACCCGAGCCGCTTCTCAACCGCATGGAGGTCATACAGTTCAGCGGATATACTCCGATTGAAAAGCTTTCAATCGCAAAGGAGCATCTCGTGCCGAAATCCATGGAGGCCATGGGCATACTGCCCGGACAGATGGAAGTGACGGACGAGGCGCTTGAGACCCTGATAAGCGAATATACAATGGAAGCGGGAGTGCGCGGCCTGAGAAAGAGGATAGACACGCTCTGCCGCATATTCGCGGTCAAGGTGTCTGCCAATCCGGATGAGAAATACATAGTGACTCCGGAGCTTCTGAGAGATGAGATGGACGAGAGGCCCGTTAAGCACGATCAGGTGCTGACGGATCCGAAGCCCGGCGTTGTGACAGGTCTGGCATGGACTCCGGTCGGAGGAGAGATACTCTATATAGAGACCATGTTCACCAAAGGAAAAGGCGAGATAATAATCACCGGACAGCTCGGTGATGTGATGAAGGAGTCCGCTAGGATTGCGGTCAGCCTGGTGAAGTCGATCTTCCCGGAGTCGGAAGAGCTGTTTAATGAAAACGACCTGCACATACACGTTCCTGCAGGTGCGGTTCCAAAGGACGGCCCGTCGGCGGGCATCGCGCTCACCACAGCGCTCGCATCGCTCGTGACCGGAAGACCCGTGGATCCGCATATAGCCATGACGGGAGAGGTCGCGCTCCGCGGCGCTGTGACGCCTATAGGCGGGCTGCCCGAAAAACTCATGGCAGCCGAGCGCGCTGGCATCACACGGGCCTTCATTCCTGAGGAAAATGAATTTGACCTCAAGGACGTAGCCGATGAGGTCAAAGAAAAGATCGATATTAAGACGGTGTCTGAAGTGGAAGAAGTGCTGCAGGCCTGTGGAATTCTGTAAGATTCTTCGCTCACTGCGTTCGCTCAGAATGACAGACTTATAATGACAATGTAATGGATACCGGGCAGTGGTCGCTGCCGTAGACATCGTTTAATATCTCCGCCTTGCTGAGTTTATCGGCGAGGCGGTTTGATATTATGAAATAGTCGATTCTCCATCCGACATTTCTCTCCCTGGCTTTCATGCGGTATGACCACCAGGAGTATTTGACTTCTTCCGGATGGAGGAAGCGGAATGTATCGGTGAATCCTGCGGCGAGGAGCTCCGTCATCTTACCGCGCTCCTCGTCTGAAAAACCGGCATTGCCTCTGTTCGGGCCCGGGTTTTTCAGATCGATCTCATTGTGCGCGACATTGAGATCGCCGCAGTATATGACGGGCTTTTTCTTATCCAGCGCCGACATGTATTCTCTCATCGCATCCTCGAATTCGCACCTGTAGCCTATGCGCGCAAGGCCGTCCTGGGCGTTCGGCACATAGCAGCAGATCAGATAAAACTTAGGATATTCGAGGGTTATCACGCGGCCCTCGTCGTTGTGGGCGCCGTCGATTCCGTATGCCACAGACAGGGGCTCGCCCACGGATTCTTTTACGAAAATGGCCGTGCCCGAGTAGCCCTTGCGCTCAGCATAGTTATAAAACTCGAGGTAGCCCTCCGGATGAAAGTCCGCCTGACCCTCCTGCATCTTGGTCTCCTGCAGGCAGAAAAAGTCTGCATCAATATCATTGAATATATCTTCGAATCCTTTTTTAAGAACGGCGCGAAAGCCGTTTACATTCCAGCTTACAAATTTCATAACGCTCCTTTTTTTCACTTGTTTACCTGCAAAATTATATTTGATTTCTTATTATGGTGCAACGCCGGGCCGCCCGGCAAAAGGATTGTCAATCCCTTGTTATACTCAGAGCCTGTGTGATATTATTTTTGCAAGTAAAAAAACAGCAGCACGGAGGGCAAATTGATAAATTACAGAGCCGATTTAATACATGCACTCATTAATATTTTCTGCATATTTTATGCGCTGGTGATACTCCGCGGGACCACCAGGGATATCGGCAGTGACAAAGAAGTCAAATACTATAAGACCGTGGTATGGTGTTTTATCGGATTCGCCGCGAGCAACATTTACTGGCTGTTCAATATGAGATACCCGGGCGAATTCCTCATGCTTTTGGTCAATGCCGTAAATATCAGCTTTATGCTGGGAATCGCAGCATCATGGGTTATCTATGCCGAGACCAAGCTCGCCGGCAGGGATAAGGAAATACCTGTTCTGACCAAAATACTGGTGCTGATACCCTTTGCGGTGCTGACTGTCCTGACCTGGCTCTCGATAAAGACGCGCATGATGTTTTATGTGGAAAACAACGACCTCGTGCAGGGCAAATTTTATATAGCGATTATTATCACCATAGCCGCTATGTTCCTCGTCGTGGCCGTGCATGCTGCGATCGAAGCGTCCAGGACATCATCAAAGTCACGTAAGAGGGAATGCACCACGCTGGTGCTCTTTGCGGTCATGCCGCTTCTTGCGGGAGTGCTGGATTCGTTCCTGCCAAACCTGCCGCTGATGACGCCCTCGGTATTCTTTTCGCTGCTCCTCATATTCGCTCAGCAGCAGGAATCCAATATATCCAACGACGCTTTGACCGGAATGTACAACAGGCGCTACGCCCAGGATTACATAGATGATGCCGTCAGGGATGCGGACGGCAAGCCGTTCTGCTTCATACTTCTAGACGCAAAGAAATTCGGAAAGATAAACGATATATACGGTCATCTTACGGGAGACAGAGTGCTCAGGATCATGGGCAAGGCACTTGACGACTTCGCCAAGGAAAACGACTGCCTGAGCGCCAGATGGGGCGGTGACGAATTCGTGGTCGTTATAGACAAGAAAAAATGCGATAATCCCGAAGAGATTATCAAGCATATCAACAGGCTCGTATGGGAAGGTGTCCGCGTGAGCGGCGTGCATGTGGAGACCACGTTTGACGGAGGCTATTGCTACTGTGAGAGCAGCAAAACCAATACAGACGATGTCCTGAAGAGTGCAGAGGAGATGCTTGAAAAAGTAAAGTCAGCAGCCTGAGCCGGGCAAAGCAGCATCAGGGCTGGATTTCAAAGGGCACTATCATCCAGTCCTTATACTTTCTTATACCACGCACATACAGATAGCCGGTTCCGGCTTCTGTATTTTTTATGTAGCCGCATTCGTAGTCGCGGCCTTCCTTGAGATTCTTTCCATCATAGATGACCTCGAACTCAGGCTCGGCCCTGCGGTTTTTGAGCTTTATGACATCATCCTCAAATTCCATGCTGCACTTTCCGACCGATACCTGCTTTTTCTTTCCTTTGGCGCGCGTTTTGTATACTTCGCCGGGCTTGATGTACCAGAAATCCTGATCGACAGATCCCGTGATGCCGCCGGCCTGAGCGCTGTCCGTGGCCTGCCAGAACATATAGTCGGCCTCAAGATCGCAGGCGCCGCCGTACTGCGCTGCCCAGAGCGTGTTGTTATCATCCACGAGCGAGGCGTCCATATAGTGAGTGAACATATCGACATTGCCGTAGATTGCGGATTCGTATCCTTCTTCCTCCACCTTGCGGCAGAATGCTTCGGTTATGTCATTGAAGTGGGAGGCGGCAAAGAGCTCTTCGTTTTCTATGGCCTGATCAAGGCGTCCGCCGTCGAATAATTCGTAGTCGATTACGAGCGGCATATTGAGATCGTAGCGCCTGACCAGTTTAATCAGATACTCGGCTTCTTCCTCGGCCTCTTTTGTATTTACGGCCTGCGAGTAGATGTAGGCACCGACCATGAGGCCGGCTTTATCCGCAGCCTTGATGTTCTTTTTGAAAGTGGCGTCTTCCTTAAGCTCTCCGTCCTCGACGCTTCTGAAAGCAGCCCTGACAAAGACGAAATCCGCACCTGATGACTTGACCTTTTTCCAGTGGATCTTTTCCTGATGCTCGGATACATCGATGCCCTGAACCACTATGCAATCCGCAAACTTTTCGCTGTGCGTAAAGCCCTCGTCCGTGAGTCTGACGCGGGTGATGCCCCCGACATACGAGACTATCTTGATTGCGATAATGGCAATTAAGAGAACTGCGACCAGGACCACCAGAATGTAGAATTTATTGGTCAGGGCCTGGCGCTTTTTCTTATTTGAAACGGGCTCTGCAGGTGCGGATGCATTGCCTTTTTTATCATCCTTGATAACGGTTCTTTCTTTGCTTGCTTTCTTTCGGAAGTTCAGTTTCATCTGTATGAGTCATTGTCCTTTTGTGATTTTTCAGAATTCGTCAGTGTGCATATACGGCATGAGCTCACGCTCGAGCTCGACCCTGTGGTGCTTTGTATAAATGCCGGGAAGTCCGCCCGTATGCATGAATATGACATTCTCTCCGGCTTTGATGCGGCCGCGCCCGGCTTCGGACACGACAGCTTCGAAGGTCTTGCCCGTATAGCACGGGTCGATTATGATCGCTTCCTTGCGAGCGAGGTAGTACATGACATCCCGTACTTCCTCAACTGCGTTGTTGTACGCGCCGTGGATGTAGTCGGTGGAGATGTCAAAGCTGATCGAATCGAAATCTTCCTTTTTATATACGAACTCATCCCCGTAGAAATCGCATATGCGGTCAAAGTAATCATGCATATATGCCAGGAGGTTGTCCTTGTCTGAGCCCTTTCCGGCATAGGGGAGCACGTTGATGCCGCGGAGCTTCATCGAAGAGCCGCAGACCTTAAGACCGGCAATCAGTCCGAGGTAGGTGCCGAGGCTTCCGACGGTTGTAAAGATGGTGGCATCAGCTATACCCATCTCGCGTGCCTGCTTGTCCATCTCCATCGCGCACTCTGCGTAGCCGAGTATACCGAGCTCGTTTGAGCCTCCCATGGGAACGTAGTAGACATTCTCTCCCTCGGCGGTATATTTATCAATCACGGCCTGCCTGCCTGACTCCATGTCCTTTACGAAATAGACGGGGCAGCCCATCATGCCATCCAGCAGGAGGTTTGCGCTTATCTCTCCCGGATACTCATCGGCCGTCACAATCGCGCACTTAAGTCCGTACTTTGCGGCAACTGCAGCTGTAAGCCTGCCGTGGTTGGTCTGAGCTCCGCCCTCTGTTATCAGCATCGTAGCGCCCTGATCCTGTGCATCCTTCAGGAAATACTCGAGCTTTCTCAGCTTGTTTCCGCCGACGCCGAGTCCCGTCAGATCGTCTCTCTTGCAATAAACATTGATGCCGAGATCCGCTGAGACATTATCGAGACGCTCGAGCGGCGTCGGCAGATGCAGAAAGCTTACTTTTTCGTGTCCGAAGAGCATAATCCAAAACCCCCCCTTTTTTTTAATTCATTGTAACATAATTCCAATTTAAAAGAAGCGCAGTTACAAGCTCACCGCTGACGCTCGCGCTCAAGCTTCGACCCAGCGTCCCTAAGCTCTGTCTTCGCTGACGCTCGCCAATCGCTAAGGGCCGGGGCCTCAGATTGCACCGATGAGCTATAACTGCACTTCTTTTTCAAATAAGACTTGTAATGCCGGCCTTTATATCATATAATAGCGCTTGCGAATTAATGCATTATAAAAAGAAAGTGGGGTAAAATAATGGCAAACATTAAATCCGCAAAGAAAAGAATCCGCGTAATCGACAAGAAGACTGCACGCAACATCAGAGTCAAGAACCACGTAAAGGAAGCTGAAAAGGCATTCCTCGCAGCGGTAGAGGCAGGCGACAAGGCTCAGGCAACTGAGGCTTTCCAGAAAGCCGAAAAGAAACTGATGCAGGCAGCAGCCAAGGGAACGTTCCACAAGAACACAGTATCCCGTAAGATCAGCAGATTCGAGAGAAAACTTAACGCACTCGAGGGTGCATCCAAGTAATCTCACCCGTCCCCACAGCGTATAAGTTAAATGCGCAGACAACCGGAGTGTCTCCCGGTTGTTTTTTATGCTAAAATAATCGGAGTATAAACGATTTCAGATGCACCCGGAAGGAGATGCGTGCCTTGAGCAGGACTCTGAAAAAACATGAAGGCGATCTCGTAACGAGACTGTTTTTC
>ONJG01000067.1 GCA_900318105.1 uncultured Eubacteriales bacterium | reverse complement strand
GAGATGTGCATGCCTGGCGACAACGTAGTAATGACAATCAGCCTCATTACACCGATCGCTATCGAGGAAGGACTGAGATTCGCTATCAGAGAAGGTGGCAGAACAGTAGGTTCGGGCGTTGTTACTGAGATCATCGAGTAATTGCTCGTTCTTTTCGCCCACAGCTTTGTTGACTGCGCGCCTTCGGTGCTCACGTACGATTGAAGTACGCTCCGCGCCTCAGTCGCTTGTCGCCTCGCTGTGAACGAAAACTACTTCGCAATGTAGTAAAATAGTAAAAGACTCACCAAAAGCGCTGCATCATGCAGCGCTTTTGTGATGTTGTCACTTTGCGGGGCTTGACAGTGGGAGTATACTCTCGTTGGAAAGAAACAATGCGAAAAACTTTTTTAATCAGTTATACAGATCCAAGGAGGATACAAAATGGTAGTTCAGCTTACACAGGACACATATGAACAGGAAGTAATGAAGGCACAGGGCACAGTCCTCGTGGACTTCTATGCAGACTGGTGCGGCCCATGCAAAATGCAGGGACCTATCGTTGATCAGCTCTCAGAGGAGAGATCGGATGTTAAATTCTGCAAGCTCAACGTCGATGAGGCTACACCTATCGCAATCGAGCTCGGAATCAGCAGCATTCCTACCATCATGGTAGTAAAGAATGGAGAGATCACATACAAGCAGCCGGGTCTGATGCAGAAGGCACAGCTCGAGGCGCTGCTGTAAGAAAACGACAGAGACGATTCACATAAATTCACCAATGTTAGCCTATAACGATTATTGAAACAGGGAGAGAGGAGCCGCAAGGTCCCTCTCTTTCTGGTTCAATGTCATTCTGAGCGAAGCGAAGAATCTAGATGCGAAGCGAAGAATCTTAGTGCGGAGCCGCAGCCTGATGTGGTATTATTTTAGTGTTTTGAGAGCATCCGAAACGGGCCGCTCCGGGTATTAAAGAAGGGAGTAATACAATGCTTCTTATCAATAAGGAAGAGATCAAAAAAGTCTTTTCGATGACAGATGCCATCGAGGCTAATAAGGAATGCTATATGGCCATGAGCCGCGGCGAGTTTGAAATACCGCAGCGCACTGTCATAAGCGGCAGTGACGGAAACTACCTCTTTATGCCGGCGTTCAGCGAAAAGCTGGGTGCGGCCGGGCTTAAGATTGTAAATATCATGCCGGGCAATCCCGCGCTCGGGCTCCCGGCATCCATCGGGCAGGTCCTCCTGATCGATGGCAAGACCGGCCGCGTGAGTGCGTTGATGGACGGCACATACGTAACGGCTCTTAGAACTGCCGCAGCAAGCGGCGCTGCATTTGACATTTTCGGAAGACCCGACGCTGCCATAGGCGCCCTGATAGGAACGGGAAGCCAGGCCATGTGCCAGCTCGAAGCCATGCTTTCCGTCAGGGAGCTGAGGGAGGTCAGAGTAGCGGCCAGGGACTTCAAAAAGACCATGGCATTTGTCGAGGAAGCAAACAGCAGGCTGGGCATGTACGGCGCTGCGATAGTTGCCATGGAGGATACCGATGCAGCAGTTGACGGAGCGGACCTGATCACGCTTGTGACCACCTCGGCGACTCCCGTATGCAGCGCGGAGTACTTTAAAAAAGGCGCCGTGATAAGCGCGGTCGGAGCATATACCTACGACATGCAGGAGCTCGACCCTGCAGTATTCGCAAAATGCAGCAAAATATATTTCGACTCCGAAGAAGCAGTGCTCTCAGAGTCCGGGGATATACTCAGGCCTCTCGATGAGGGAACTCTCACAAAGGAGCAGTTCACGGGGGACATCGGAGACTGCCTGCTCGGAAGGATTCCGGGAAGAGAAGCCGATGATGAGATCATAGTGTTTGAAAATGTCGGAATCGGCGCCCTGGATCTCTATACCGCACAGAAGGTATACGAGGCTGCGCTTGCAGCAGAACTTGGTACCGCCGTTGATATGTAAAGAGACAAGGAAGTATCCATTTCGGAAATGTCATATATAGAAGTAAGAGACCTTAGAATTGAATTTCCCAAATTTGACGAAAGTGGCAAGGCGCTTGAACCTAAAAGAGCGCTTCGCGGCGTCAGTTTAGATATCGAAAAAGGCTCATTTACCGCAATAGTCGGCATGAACGGCTCGGGCAAATCCACACTTGCAAAGTGCCTCAACGGCCTCCTGCTTCCGACTGAGGGAAGCGTCACTGTGGACGGCATGGATACGAGAGATGATATGCATATCTGGGATATAAGAAGCAACATAGGAATGGTGTTTCAGAACCCGGACAATCAACTGGTGTCATCCATCGTGGAGGATGATGTGGCATTCGGCCCCGAAAACCTCGGAGTTGACCCGGCAGAAATACGAAAGAGAGTTGATGAGGCTCTTAAAAAAGTGAACATGTATGAGAAAAAGGATAAAGGAGCCCATATGCTCTCCGGAGGCCAGAAACAGAGAGTGGCCATCGCAGGAGCCGTGGCCATGAAACCCTCATGCATAGTATTTGATGAGCCGACAGCCATGCTGGATCCGGCGGGCAGAGCCAAGGTAATGGAGATAATTAAAGAACTCAACGCCGAGGGCATCACGATAGTTCTCATCACTCATTTCATGGAGGAGGCCCAGGAGGCTGAGCGGATTATAGTCATGCAGGGCGGACTTGTCGCAGCAGACAAAAGCCCGGAGGAACTCTTTTCCGATGCAGAATTTATAAAAAAGCTGGGGCTTGAACTGCCGCCTGCCATAGAGCTCAGGGATATGCTGGGCATGGATAAAAGCGTTATGACTGCAGCGGAGATTGCAGGAAGGATATAAGACAGATGTCGGTTGAAGTGAAGGATCTTAAATATATATACAATCCGGATATGCCGGGAGAGACAGTTGCTCTCGACGGTGTATCTTTTGATATAAAAGAGCCTTCACTGGTCAGCATCATAGGACATACGGGATCAGGCAAATCCACACTGCTTCAGCACCTGAACGGCCTCATCAAACCGACATCCGGAGATGTGTATATAGACGGAGAGTGCATCACGGGAGAAAAGAAAAATCTCACTGAGATAAGGAGAAAGACAGGACTTGTTTTCCAATATCCGGAGTATCAGCTCTTCGAGGAGACCGTGGCGGCTGACGTTGCGTTCGGACCTAAGAATCTCGGAATAGATGAAGAGGATATAGAAAGAAGAGTGAGGCGCGCGCTTAAATTTGTGGGCCTTGACTACGACGAGATAGCGGAGATGTCTCCGTTTGAGCTCTCGGGCGGCATGAGGAGAAGGGTCGCTATAGCGGGCGTCCTGGCCATGGAGCCTTCGGTGCTGATGATGGATGAACCGACGGCAGGGCTCGACCCACAGGCTCACAGGGAAATCCTCTCCATGATAAAGACCCTGCAGCAGGATATGAACATGATAATCCTCCTCGTCTCTCACAATATGGGAGATGTCGCGGAGCTCTCTGACAGGGTGATCGTCATGAGCGACGGAAAGATAGTAATGGACGGTACTCCGCGCGAGATATTCGGAAGACGCCGGGAGCTCAGGGACATGGGACTTTCCGTTCCGCCTGCGGCTGTAATGGCGGAGGAGATCTCATCGAAGCTCGAAGGATTTGAAAGCGATGCTCTCAGCATAGAGGAGCTCGCAGAAGATATAAAGAAGTTCAGAATGACAATATGATAAGGGACATTACACTTGGACAATATTATCCGGGAAGGTCGGCGGTTCACAGGCTCGATGCCAGGACCAAGATCATTGCGACGCTGGTATACATAGCAGCGCTCTTTGTCATAAAGAATTTCTGGGGCTTTCTGATTGCGGGCGCGGCGCTCTTTGCAGTAATAGCGATATCCAGGGTTCCGGTCAAGTTTATATTCCGCGGCCTGACAGCTGTCTTCCTCATTATAATATTCACTTTTCTGATAAACCTGTTTATGGTGGACGGGCGCGTGCTCTGGCAGTGGAAGTTCCTCCACATAACATATGAGGGATTGTCGAGAGCGTTTTTTATGGCCACCCGCCTGGTGCTCCTGATAATAGGCTCATCCATGATGACGCTGACCACCAAACCGATGGAGCTGACCGACGGCCTTGAAAAACTCATGAAGCCGCTTTCAAAGATTGGTGTTCCAAGCCACGAGATAGCGCTTATGATGACCATAGCGCTCCGCTTTATCCCGACTCTGATGGAGGAGACGGACAAGATCATCAAAGCCCAGCAGGCCAGGGGCGCGGACTTTGAGTCGGGCAATCTCCTGCAGAGAGCCAGGGCGCTGATTCCAATACTCATCCCGCTCTTTATAAGTTCATTCAGAATAGCGCAGGACCTCGCCCTTGCGATGGAAGCCAGGTGCTACCACGGAGGAGAAGGCAGAACGAGGATGAACGAGATAAGATTTCACGGATGCGATGCGGTTGCTGCGGCATTTCTGATCATATTCCTCGGAGCGATAATAGCATCAAGATATATATAATGAGACAAAGAAAGCTAAAGAACCTGGACACTAAATACGAGGCCTACGAGGACCTCATAATATATGAGCCCGCGGATATGCGGGGCGGCTGGAGCAAGGCCGCATCGGGCAGGCCCGTGTACATAGAAATCGGCTGCGGCAAAGGAAAGTTCATATCCGAAAAAGCCGAAAGAGAGCCTGACAATTTTTTCGTGGCCATTGAGGGAAACAAGAGCGTGATGCTCCGCGCCATGGAAAAGATAAGAGCGAAAAATCTCGAAAATGTTAGATTTATCCCGGAGCTTGCGGGAGACCTCTCCGAGTGGTTTTCGGAGAAGGAAGCAGCGGGCATATATCTTAATTTCAGCGACCCGCTTCCAAAGAACTACTGGTACAAGAGGCGACTCACCTACAGAGACCGCCTGAAGTCGTACTTCCGGGTGCTGGGAGAAGACGGGACGGTCACGTTCAAGACCGACAACACCGGACTCTTTGAATGGTCACTGCTCGAAGTGATGGCAGCGGACCTTAAGATAAAGGATATAACGAGGGACCTTCATGCGGATCCCGAGCACAATGATAAGAACATCGAGACCGAGTACGAAGCCAAGTATTCCGGACTCGGAGAAAAGATTAAACAGGTAGTGATCGGCAGGAGGCTGGCCGAGGAGGAAACAGAATTGGGAGACAACATAAAATCCCTGGCAGCATACAACGGTAGGGACATACCAAAGGAAGACAGGAATTTCGCAGCCACCGGCAGGGCCAATGCAGCCATAGCCGAAAAGGGGATTGCGGCAGTGAGCAATGCCACGCTCGGCGCCCTCTACGATGATGAGGGACATCTGGTAGTGCTAAGCTCCGTGGATAAGGTGCTGAGGAGCCTCAGCGCCGAGGACTTTGCAAGCTACGCTCCGATTGAGGGCACGTCAGGATTCAGAGAGGCCGTTTTAAGGGCCGCGCTCGGAGACTACAAGCCGAGGAGCTTTGTAAAGGTCGTGGCAACTCCCGGCGGCACCGGTGCCGTCAGCAGCGCAGTGGACAACTACTCATGCCCGGGAGACAGGATACTGACACACGACTGGTACTGGGGGCCGTATAAAAGCATAGCCATAGAAAAGGGAAGAAGCCTCGAGACCTTTAAGATGTTTGATGAAGAGGGGCGATTCAACGCTGAGGACTTCGGATACAAGGTGTCCAAGCTGCTGAGAAACCAGGAGCATCTGGTCATAATCCTCAATACGCCGGCCGGTAATCCCACCGGATATTCGATGAGCATGGATGACTGGCGTGAGGTCAAAAGAGTATTGGACGAGGCATCTCTCGATAAAAAGATAGCACTCGTGGTGGATGCGGCATATATGGATTATGCGGGGGATGAAAAGGAGGTCAGGGAGTTCCTTTCGGTCATTGATAATCTCAGGGCCAATATCCTCCCGATAATAGCATTCAGCGCATCCAAGACATTTACGATGTACGGCTTCAGATGCGGCGCGATGATCTGCCTCGCGCACAGCCCGGAGCTTGCGGACGAGTTTGAAAAGCTCGCGAAGTTCTCTGCAAGGACCACGTGGTCGAACTCGCCGAGAACACCACAGGTCGTTATCGAAAAGATCTTTGCGGATCCAAAGCTTCTTGAGGAGACCAACGCGGAGAGAAAAGTGTGGAGGGAGAGACTGCTGTCGAGGGGCAGAGCTTTCTCCGAGGAGGCCGCAAAAGCGGGACTTGAGACAGTGCCTTTCAGCGGAGGATTTTTCGTCACGGTTCCGCACGATAATCCCGATGCGCTTTGCGACGCGCTGGCAGAAAAGGACATCTTCCTGATACCCGTCAGCGGAGGAGTCAGAGTTTCGGTTGCCGCCTGCCCTGAAGAGAAATGCAGGAAGCTCCCGGGTATAATAAAAGAGACCGCAGAGGAGATGGAAAAGGAGACATAATGGACGCTGTAGTTTTGTGCGAAACAATGATGCTGATTATCTTCGGCTGCTCATGGCCTGCCAATATCAGCAAATCCCTGAAAAGCAAGACGACTCTCGGAAAAAGTGTACTGTTTGAGTGCCTCGTGGTAATCGGGTACACATTCGGTGTCATCGGCAAGATAATCATCTACAAGAGGACCGGAGTCCTGCAGTATTCATTCTGGTTTTACATCGCGGACATCCTGCTGGTTCTCACGGATATAGCGATTTACATGCGCAACCTCAAACTTGATAAAAAAGCAGGACGCATATAGCTGCATGTGATACAATACACATGTAGCAAATAAGCAGGTGTAGTTTAATGGCAAAACTTGAGCTTCCCAAGCTTACGTCGAGGGTTCGATTCCCTTCACCTGCTCCACGCTGAGCCCCCG
>ONJG01000033.1 GCA_900318105.1 uncultured Eubacteriales bacterium | reverse complement strand
TCTTGCTGAAAAAATGCATCCGCCGGATGTTGAATCATTGATTGCAAAATATATTGTTCCGATTCGCCCAAACCGGAAATATGAGCGTCACTTATCTAAACACAGTAAAGGCGCTGCAATCAACTTCACCTATAGGATAGCATAGTTTTGAGTTATTGCCATAGTGAAAACTGTCACGGCGCACATCCTGGGGCGGGTCCAGGATGGGTGGGCTTGAAGTGCGCCGAAACAACTTGTAAGTTCTATTGCATAGACTTTTCCTTACTACCTTGGTTTCAAAATCGATATTCGCGCAAAGAAAAACTGGGATCCGCTCAAATTGCAGTTCCCAGTTGATTCTGTTTTGTCATTAACTTAATGACATTGAGGCGTAAGCCTGTTCTTTTGGTGTGGTGTTCAGCCGTGGAGTTATGGACAATCACCTCAGGCCCATGGATAAGCACATGGACATCAACAATAGTTGGTCGATGCCCACATGCTTATCCACAGGCCTTTAACAGTCATCATCATTTGGTGATTGTCCACAGCCTCCACAGCTGCTACTGCTAGCAAAGAAAGAATAATAATTCAAATGATTGATGTTATTAGAATCATTCATCGTAGTAGTGGCGGTGGATTATGTGGTTAAGTGTGACCCATTTATTCAGAGCTGTGGATAAGCCTGTGGGCAGGCAGGCGGGAACAAAGACAAATAGGCTCAAGGTTGTTGACTACATTTTCTGTTCGAGCCACGGCGCTGCTTTATTTCTGCCTGTCCATGGACTTATCCATGGCTCTACACTTATCCACGTAATCCATGGCCAATACCAGAACTTCTTGCTTATACACGCAATATAAGATCTTAAAGTCAATGTGGAATCATCAAGTGAATTATCAGTTAGAAACAGGTCTGCTGTTGCCGAGACAGGATGTATCAAAATGACTTTTTGAAAAAATGATGCATATAGGAGCTCAATCTAGCTAATTATGAATCATTTATTTACACTATCCACATTTTCTCATCACTTAGACAGGATAATATATGTCTACAGGGGCACAATATATAGAATCATAAGAAATAAGATGCATATGAAGTTAAAAATAAGATATCTATGCATCTTTTATTTTGAAACTCCTTTTGAAAATAATGGGTAGATACTGGTAGATATGATTTACAAAAATGTAATAATTAGAATCAGTAATCAAGTAAAAGACAGGATTGTTGATTTGCAAGTGGAAGCAGAGTCACTCCCGGATGGTGAACTATATATCCTCGCAAGCGGCCCGGTGCCACGCTTTTATAAAAGGCTTCCTAAAGTGGGCAATAGAAAAAAGGAAAGGCGCATCGGTATAAAAAAGGATCCTGACACCTTAAATGCTTTAGTGCGAAAAAAATATATAACATCAGCACTTGTTCTTCTAAATAAAAATGCAGAACTTCTCGAGGAGCTTATTAATCATTTTTCTCCTGCTGATGAAAACAGTGTGATGATGGATTTTATCAAACCGTGCGAGAATACCCCTACCTCAACGCAGTAGGTAGCGGGATGAATCGCACACCTATCTTAAATAATACATCAATGTCCGCTCGTTTCAACCCCACCCATCCTTGAACCCGCCCATAATGACGACCGGACAGTATGATCATAGAACGTTTTCAGAAAACTAACTGCATGAAACCTTAATGCTTCAAACAAAAGAAAAAAACATAAAAGAACAATCAGAACACTTGTTCTCAATGCGAAAGCTGTGCTATACTTCAAATGAAATCAATATGTAAGGTCTTTTCCGACTGGGCCGGTTGCAGGCAGGAGTGCATCAGGATAAGCGTGATTAAGGCACGTATCCTGATGTTTTTTCATAAAGGAGTGTACCATGCAGCGCATCAGAGGATATAAATATCGTGCATATCCAAACAGGAAACAGAAAGAGTTCTTTGAACAGACCTTTGGCTGCTGTCGCTTCGTGTACAACTACTACATGGAGAAAAGACAAAGACTGTGGAGAGAATGGCATGACACGCTGAGCTATAACGATATGTCAAAAGATCTCTCGTCTGTGCTCAAAAGAGAATATGTCTGGCTGAAGGATGCAGACAGCATAGCACTCCAGCAGAGCCTGAGGCACCTGGACAGAGCATACGATAAGTTCTTCAAAAAGCACACCGGATATCCGAAGTTCAGGTCAAAGAGATACAAGCAAAGTTACCGGACGATGAACATAAATGGCAGTGTATCTATAGATGAAAGTAGCATAACTCTACCTAAAGCAGGCAGAGTGAAGATAGTAAATACAAGAGAGTTTAACGGAAGGATAATAAGTGCAACAGTATCAAGGGCAGCAAGTGGCAGATACTACATATCCCTTCAGGTAGAAGAGAATTATGAGATCCTTCCTAATGCAGGTGGTAAGATTGGCCTTGATGCAGGGCTAAAGGCTTTGTATACGACTTGCGATTCAGATATATATCCAAATCCAAAGACACTGGCTCTCCATGAGAAGAGGATAAGGAGGCTTCAGAGAAGCCTTTCAAGAAAACAGAAAGGTTCTAAGAACAGCGAGAAAGCAAGGCTTAGACTTGCAAGAGAGCACGAGAAGATATCTGACATAAGAAATGACATACAGCATAAGATTACTCATAAGCTGGCGAGCGAGAACCAAGTCGTCTGCGTAGAGAATCTTAATGTGAGAGGTATGATGAAAGACCACCGTCTCGCTAAGTCCATATCCGATGCATCATGGTCCGAGCTATGCCGCAAGCTTGAGTACAAAGTTAAAGACCACGGAGGCATACTCATAAAGGTTCCTAGGACCTATGCTTCAAGTCAGATTTGCTCTTGCTGCGGCAGAAAGGATCCGATGATAAAGGATCTCGGCATCCGAAGGTGGACATGTCCATCATGTGGAGCTAATCATGACAGAGATGTCAATGCTGCAAAGAATATATTGGAAAAGGGCCTTAAGATGCTTGCATCATAGGCCACTTTCGAAAACAATACTCAGTACCGTGGGTCGCACGGGATCTAAAGCCTGTGGAGAGAGTGTAAGACGCCGAATCTTCGGATAGGGCGCGGTTCTCTGCGAAGCAGGAATCCCCCACCTCTAAGCATCAGTGTAGGTGGCGGGAGCGTTCAAGGAAAAGTATCCGGAGTTAAGCAAAGCAGTTTATTCCGCCGAAAAAAGGACGACATTTGTCAGTGGGCAGGAGCAGAGAATTCAACATATCATTCTGAGAATCTAAAATCAACGGCCTCAGATGGAAGTCGTCGAAGATCCGTCGGAGAACTACTGATAGGAGCAAAACTTGATCACTACAATATCTCATATAGATATGAGGTTTTGGCTCATCCGGATCTGCCATACATGCCGGATTTTACAATTAAAAGACCACGTGATGGGAGGCTTATTTTCTGGGAACACTTCGGTATGGTAAATGATGACAGATATATGGAGGGGAACAGAAAAAAGCTGACAGAATACGAGAGCGTCGGCATTGTGCCATGGGAAAACCTTATCATTACTTACAATCAGAGAGACGGAGGCATAAATGAAAAGCTCATCGATGCCATGATTCATGGATGGCTTTTGTAAGCATCCAAGCGTGAGAGCCTCCAGTCTCTGCTATAATATGATTATGAGTGATAAATCATTTGATATTGTAATAATAGGTGCGGGGGCATCGGGTCTGATGCTGGCCGCAAACCTGGATCTGGGGTGCCGCTCTGGTGTGATTCTGGAGGGCTCTTCTTCTATTGGAAGCAAACTCCTGATGAGCGGAGGCGGACGCTGCAACATCACGCACGGAGGATCAATTAAGGACTTCGTGAGCGCATATGGTGAATCCGGACCTCTGCTTCGGAAGTGTCTGTATAAGCACAACAACACAGAACTTGCAGCATGTCTTGAAAACCTGGGCGTCGAAACCGCCGGCGAAGACGGAAGGGTTTTTCCGGCTTCGATGAAGGCGAAGGATGTGCTTGATGCCTTTATCGGAGAAGTCGCAAGCAATATGTGGCAGATTGAGACAGATGCAAAGGTGTGCGGGATACAAAAGGGCGCAGACGGATGCTGGGAAATTGAGCTCGCTGACAGAGGTATGATAAGCACCCGCAATGTCGTAATAGCCAGCGGAGGCATTACCTACCCGGAAACCGGCTCTGACGGTTCAATGTTCAAAATACTGAAAGCCTTAGGCCTGGCCATTAAAGATCCGAGACCCGCGCTTGCTCCGATATATGTTGTTGATTATCCGTACAAAGAACTCTCCGGCGTTTCAGTCCCGGATGTAAGCGTAGCGATTTATGACGGAGCGCAGAAAATCACGTCACCCCGCATGAGAGGAGATTTGCTGTTCACGCATGAGGGCTTTTCAGGCCCGGCGGTGCTTAATGTCTCGGGATATGCGAAGGAAGGAGACATACTGAGCATCGGCTACAACAAAGAACTTAAAGAATTGCCGAGGAGCCTGCAGAAAGTCCTTGAAAACCGTGCGAGAGGGGAGTCCGGGGATGTCCGCACCAAAACGCTGACGTCACTTCTGGAACACGACGATTTCGTTATATCCAAAGTGTCAGACCGAGGCATGGTCACAAGGGGCGGCGTAATGCTTGACGAGCTGGATATGCATACACTGGAGTGCAAAAACTTCGATAATTTATATGTGATAGGCGAGGCTCTTGATGCCGACGGCATAACAGGCGGATATAACCTACAGATGTGCTGGTCCACCGCATGTACCTGCGCTGATGATTTGAAAGATAAACTATAATTAATTAGTAAAGCAAAATGTAAAAGTCCCGTAATAGTATGGAATAGTGATATGTTGACAAAATCCTACCGCAGTAGTAGGATTTACTCGCAATTGATTAAGTTTGCAAATAGTTTTTGAAAGGAAACAGAGATAATGAAGTATTCAGTAAGCGGAATGGGATGCGCAGCATGCCAGGCGAGAGTCGAAAAGGCCGTATCCGAGGTTGAGGGAGTAACGGAAGTTGCGGTAAGCCTTCTGACCAACTCAATGAATGTTGAGGGTACAGCAAGCCCCGAGGCAGTCATCAAGGCTGTGGAGGATGCGGGCTATGGCGCTGCATGCGAGGAGGAAGCGTCCCCCTTTTGAACAAAGGAACTATCTTGAAAAGGTAAAGAAACAAGAAGAAGCTCTCGAGGACAAAGAAACGCCTAAACTGAAAAAGAGGCTGATGCTCTCGGTGCTGCTTCTTTTAGTGCTCATGTATTTCTCCATGGGCGTTGTGATGTGGAACTGGCCGCCCGGAATCGGAGAGGCCGGATCGGCAAGCGGAGGATTAACTGCGCCGGCGATTGCAATCATAGAGATGGTTCTCGCTGCAGTCATCATGTACATAAACCGCAATTTCTTTATTAACGGATTCAGAGGTCTGATGCACGGCGGGCCCAATATGGACACACTGGTAGCTATGGGTTCGGGAGTATCGTTTCTCTGGAGCGCTTATGTACTCTTTTTTGAAATAATCGGCGGAATGAACGGCTCGGTTTCTGTTTCGCTGCATGACGATGCCCAGATGGCATCGATGCACAGGCTCTATTTTGAGTCAGCCGCCATGATAGTCACACTTATCACCGTGGGCAAAATGCTGGAAGCCATGTCGAAGGGGCGGACGACAGACGCTCTGAAGGCGCTCATTAAGATGGTGCCCGAGACGGCGCAGGTTGAGCGCGATGGTGAGGAACTCATCGTCGGCATCGACTATGTGCGTGAGGGGGAGGTCGTGGTCATAAGGCCGGGAGAGAGAATTCCGGTCGATGCCGAGATCATCGAGGGCAGCACTGCCGTCGATGAGTCCGCGCTCACCGGAGAGAGCATGCCTGTGGACAAGAGCGTAGGAGACACAGTCTCTGCCGCAACTATTAATAAATCCGGATTCATTCGTGCCAGGGCCACGCGTGTAGGTGAGGATACCACTCTGGCCAAGATAATAGACCTTGTATCCGATGCTGCAGCCACCAAGGCACCTATAGCCAGGACAGCGGATAAGATATCCGGCATATTCGTACCGGCAGTGATTGCTATCGCAGTTGCGGTATTCGTCATATGGATGCTGCTGGGCGCAGGCACTGCTGCAGCGCTTGAAAGAGCGATTGCCGTGCTTGTCATAAGCTGTCCGTGCGCACTTGGACTTGCCACGCCTGTAGCCATAATGGTGGGATCCGGCGTAGGAGCGAGAAACGGCATTCTTTTTAAGACTGCAGCGTCGCTTGAACATACAGGCCGCATAGAGATAATGGCGCTGGATAAGACCGGTACCATTACCGGAGGCGACCCAAAGGTGACGGATGTCTTTACCTGCAAGGGCGTAGATAAAAAAGAACTCGAAGAGGTGGCTGCTGCCATCGAGTCGAGATCCGAGCATCCTCTGGCCAGAGCCATATGTGAGCACTTCGGAAGCACCACGATGCGCATAAGTGATTTCGAAGAAGCCCCGGGAGGCGGAGTTGCCGCTTTTACCTGGGTGGGCAGTGATGCAGTCAGAATAGCAGGCGGCAATGCAACTTTCATGATTAAAAACAAAGTAAGCGAGGAGGATATGGAACATATCCAGAAGGAAACTGAGGAGTTCAGCCACGCGGGAAAGACTCCTGTATATTTCTGCAAGGGAAGAAAACTACTCGGCGTGATAGCACTTGCCGACTCAGTAAGGGAAGACAGCAAAGCTGCCATAGCAGACCTTAAGAGCCTGGGCATCAGGACCGTGATGATAACGGGAGACAAACAAAAGACCGCAGAAGCCATAGCGGCTGAGGTCGGAATGGATGAAGTCGTGGCGGAAGTGCTGCCGGATGGAAAGGAAGAGGCTGTAAGAAAGTTGATGGAGCAGGGAAGGACCGCGATGGTTGGAGATGGCATCAATGATGCACCGGCGCTCACCCGTGCCGATGTAGGAATAGCCATAGGAGCGGGCACAGATGTCGCACTTGATGCTGCCGATGTCGTCCTTACGGGCAGCAGCATCTCCGACGCCGTAAAAGCAATCAAGCTCGGCCGTGCCACTCTCAGGAACATCCATGAGAATCTGTTCTGGGCATTCTTCTACAATATACTGCTTATACCACTGGCCGCGGGTGCGTATACAGCGATTTTCCACGGATGGACACTGAGCCCGATGATAGCGGCCGCAGCCATGAGCCTCTCGAGCTTCTGCGTATGCATGAACGCCCTGAGACTCAACCTTGTCAAACTCAGTTAGCTTTGTGAACGCCAGGTGAAACAAACTTCACAGAATACTGATTGAAAAAGACGGAAACTCGGATATAATCGAGCCATCGAAAAAGACAACAGGACGGAAAGGCTCTCCGCCCTGTTTTTTATTCGGAAAATGCGTATTGCAAAAAGTATTGCACTATTTTAAAATATAGAAAGGAACCATCCATGCGCTTTGAATGGGACGTTGAAAAAGAACAAAAGAGGAGCGAGGTGTTTACTATGAAAAACAAAATAGAAATAGATATTAATAATCTGCCTCGGCTCACAGAGGCTCAAATAAACGTACTTAGGGAACTCGAGAGTAGCGCAGTTGCATTCGATGAGGATAATCCGCCCCTTACACCTGAACAGCTGAGCAAATTCAAAAGTGTCTCAGAGTTGAACAGAAAAAAACGCAGAAAGGAAACAGTATCTTTAAGGTTGTCCCCAAAAGCTCTTGAAAAAGCGAGATCTCTGGGAAAAGGATACACGAGCGTCCTAAGCCGCATACTTGAAGATATCCTGGAGGATAATAATCAGATAGAAAAGTATCTCTGAGCGTATAAGAAAAACGGTGGAGCCTCATCAGGCTTCACCGTTATTAATGAGCAGTTTATCAAACTTATGGAAACTGTTTTTTTGTGTTTAGTTTCTTATTTTTATTGTGTAGGATTGCGGCTCCGTGATAGAATTATCCCAACATGTTAACGCTATCAGAACCGATAGTTTTGCAGTCTGTCTGCAGGCTGCATGAGTGACAAGAGGGAGAAACAAATAATGAAAGACCTTAAGCACCTTATCTACTTTGAGGACCTGCTTCAGGAGGCCAACAACGACCTCATCAGACAGGCTCAGGAAGAGGGCATGAAGTGCATAGGCTATATGTGCGAAAACGTGCCCGAACCTCTCATCAATCTTCCGGGATGCTTCTCGTCCAGACTGCGTGCGCCCCGCACGGGTTCGATTGATGTGGGTACTTATTATCTGACCAGCTTCCTTTGCGAATATTCAAGGGCAATTCTCGAAAGAGCCCTCGAGGGAGGCTACAACTATCTTGATGCTTGCATCACACCCGACGGCTGCACGATGCTCAATCGCTGCGTAGAGAATATGGATTTGCTCAAAGCCATGGGCAAAGACAAACCGGGATTCTTCTTTGACTACATGGAGATTCCGATGAAGGCCGACTACAACGGTCTCGATCTTTACGTGCTGCAGTGCAAAAACCATATCCTCAAGCCGCTGGCCGAGAACTATGGAATCGATACATCTGATGCAGCAATCAGAAAGGCTGTCGAGGACTACAACAAAGTCTGCGAGCTCATCAGAGCAATCGGAGACTTCCGCAAGCTCGATCAGCCGACCATTACAGGTTACGAGTACAACGTAATCACGCTGGCAACTTACGCAGCACCCAAACACCTCCTCATCGACAAACTCGAAGAGACGCTCGAGGAACTCAAAAAGAGAAAACCCGATCCGAAACCATGGTTCAAGGCCAGAGTTCTCGTAGTCGGCTCGGAAGTTGATGATACGGACTTCATCAAGATCGTCGAAGACAGCGGCGCGTTTGTGTGTGCTGACAGATATTGCTATGGCTCGCTTCCGGGCAGAGATCCTATATACCTCACCGATGACGAGGACGCTCTTACTCAGATCTGCAGAGCATATATGTACAGAGCTGAGTGTCCGCGTATGATGGACACGCCGACCATGGACGGACGCCGCTCATACGTTGATGAAATGGCCAGAGAATACAAAGCAGACGGCATCATTTATCAGCAGATGAAGTTCTGCGATCCGTGGGCATACGAAAAGATGATGGGATCCACCATCCTCAGAGATGACTACGGATGGCCTGTGCTTGCAGTAGACAGACCGTATTCAATCGGAACATCCGGCCAGATGCGCACCCGTGTGCAGGCATTTATTGAGAGCATGGACATCAAGAAGATTCAGAAGGAGGCGTAGCGATGGCTGTCAGAAAATTTGAGACCATGGTGAACCCTGAAAAGATAAAGGGTGACAAGAAATATGGTGATTTGTATAAACCGGGCGGCAAGGTCAGAAAACGCCGTGAGTGGCGCGGCCTTGGCGACACACTTTACGATTATTCAAGATGGCTCGGAATTCTCTTGACTCTAGGCAAGTTCATGGTCGTTCCGAGAAACATAAAATTCTTCTTCAGATACCGCTGGATGGCCAACTATCTGGCAGTACCGATGATGGTGGACCGCTTCACTCAGGGTCTCAGAGGTGAGTACCTCAGAATGACCCATGAGCAGCAGGACCTCATCATCATAGACGTTGCAAAACTTCTCAAAACCATGGCACGTGCCGACAGAAGAGTGGGCAATGACGAGGAATTCTCAAAGATCAACGTGCTTGTTGATGAGAACGAGATGACTGCAGTCATGATGGGTTTCCCGAATCTGAAGTGCACATCGCGTGAGACTCCGTCCACATATGTATCCGTGCTGCTCAACCAGCATGCCATGGAGCACTATATCGATGTGGCTCAGGAGTACGGACTTCCGGGAGACGTTTGCCCGATGCCTGAGGCAGAGGCCGGCGTTTCCATCGACGATGACGCGCCTATCTTCGGTGCATGCGCTATCCAGTGCAACACAACCTGCGACGGTTCGCTTCTCGGAAACGGAGTAATATCCAAGAGACTTGAAAAAGAGGATGGCATTCCTGTATTCCAGCTTCCTGCACCGCTTCGCCACAAAGAGGACGACGTTCAGGACTATGCTGCAGAGGAGATCAGACGTGCCATCAAGTTCATCGAAGAGCACACAGGCCACAAGTGGGACTGGGATTACTACTTCGAATGTGCGAAGAGAGTAAATTACGCCACAAAGTGCCGCAACGAGTGGCTCGATATGAACAAGACGGATTACCCGCAGATTTTCGGCGGCAACCTCGCACTCTACACAGAGACCAACTACATGGCCATCTGCGGAAAGGTGCCTGAGTTCGAAAGAGCAGACAGAAGGCTCATGAAGCTCGCCGAAAAGGCATACAAGAAACAGAAAATGGCAGCACCGGAGTACAGACACAGAGCCATCGTATGGGGCGTTCAGTCGCATTTCTACATGGACTTCCTCGTATGGCTTCTGAACTGCTGGGGCATAGTGCCTCTGACGGACATGCTCTCCTGCATCAACACAGAGATGATTGCAGAGACGGATACTCCTGAAAACAGAGAGCAGGCATACTATGACATGGCCATGCTGACTGAGGAGATGATCATGCGTAACCGTACACACGGCGGATACAAAGTGCTCCTCGACGACCTATTCGAGTTCGTAGAGCAGTACAATGCGGACATGATCATTCTCTGGGAGCACATCACATGTAAGGCTCTGGATGGCATGCACGGACTCTTCGAGGACAGAGCAAGAGAACTCGGCGTTCCTCTGATCTGGGTAGATCACCAGCTCTTCGATCCGCGTGTCATCAACAGACAGGGCGTAAGGGACCAGGTCAACCAGTACATGAGAACAGTTATGCAGGAAGAACCTCTCGATCCTACTCTTGAGATTCTCGATGATGACAATTCATGGTAGAGACAACAGGAGGCTAAAGATGAAAAAGACATTACTTAAGATTCTGCTATATGTTCTGACAGGAGGACTCGCGTTCTTCGTGGTAACATTTACAGTCTATTTCTTCAATATTGACATGAAGATGACTTCGATGATTGAACCTCTGCTGCTCAAATGGTATGACAGGATTCCGAGGGATCAGCATCTGTAAAGGATAAGCAGACTTTAAAAGAGCGCCTCTGCCAAAGCGGCAGGGGCGTTTTTTTCGGATGATTTGAAATTATACGAAAATTTTTTAAAATATTTTATTTCCTACCTTGACAATAGGAAATACCCATGCTATCATCTCATTGTAAGAAGTTAGAAATAACTAACTACACCATAATACTTTCATCCCTCTTACAATATCTACAAGACAAGAACGAAAGAGACGCAGCAATGCGTCTCTTTTGTTCTTTTAATTATAGAGGGATGAAAGTATTATGCACTGATAGTATCCTCTTTTACCGGAGGAGCCTGCCTCCGGAGGTCAATGGTCTCTACATTACGGCAACGCCGTTATGGTTTTTGCGGTGGAAGAAATAATTTACCAGCCCGGAAGCTGAAATAATGCTGATGGTGTACAGAATCATTGCGGGGATTCTGCCGAGTGAAGCTTCTACGCTGCTTACTATCGGCTGATTGGATGAATGGAAGGGTGACAGGTAGAACATATTGGCATAGCCTCTTATCTTGCAGCCGGCTGTTGATGAATATAGCTCCGTTATGATATTTATGAGCACGGCTACAGCTGCCAGCGCAAGGAACAGATACGTGGCTCTCAGAAAGCCTTTGAACGAAGTATCTGCCATGCCGCTGAGGCCTATCGTCAGGGATATAAAGAGAAGCACGGCGTGCCAGTCAAAGCCATGAATTGTCAGTATGATATAAGGCCTCAATATGTCCTCGGGGAATATGAACGTGGCTACAGCGCTTACAAAAGTGTAGCCGAGCATAAATGTCAGCACGGTCTTTTGATTTTTCCTGCTCAGGTGCGGAAGAAGTATGCAAAGATACATCGGGACGGAGCAGAGCTGAAAAGGAAGATACCAGAAATTATATACACCACCGTTTACCACCTGATAAACGAACAGCTGCTTGAAGACTTCGGATGCGAGGAGGATCCAGCCGGCGAAAGAAAACAGCCGTATCCTTTCGTCATAACCAAGCCTCAGGGCAAATCTAGTGAGGATAACAGCAGCGCATATGTAGAGTATGGCGAGGAAGATATGGAGCTCGCCATACATAGGCGGGACATCAATAGTCCATGCAAAATGGCTCATCATATCTTTGCTCCACCCTTATCTGCACGGCCCAAGCTACGTATTACGGCCAGGGACACAATGCCGAGCAGGGCGCACGCGGCAGCCCACATACCTGCTATCCAGATCGCGGCATCGGCGAACACATCCTCCTGCATTATGTTGATCAGATTATCTTTATCCGGATAGAGTATCCAGAGGTCGTTGTTAAAGAATATTTTATGGAAGACCGTGAATACGAATGTAAAGTCTATGGCGGCGATAATCGCTATTGCAGCAGCGGCAACCAGAACGGCTGCCAGAGTCTTGAGATATCCCCGCGCGAGAACTGCGGGCGTCCCGCTTTTATTGTGTACATAAATATATAAGATCAGGCCGGCAGCCAGCAGCAAGGAGACAGACCTCGCTCTCATGCCCGCCATAAAGAGATTGCGGCAGTCTGAGAGATGCTGCTTTTCCCTGTCCGTAAAGAAGGGTGCACTGACTCCGTCTATTACAGCCTCGGTATCATCGAGGGTATCGAGTCTGCCGACGCAGTAATCCAGCATATCCTCGGTCACGTGCACCGCATCGTCAAGCGACATCTCGCCCCTGACATTTGACGGTGTATCGTACTTTGCATATTCATTTCTCCACCAGTTCGGAACCCAAAAGCAAAGGGCCTCCGTGGCAGTCAGGAGGAGGATAAACAGTATGAGCAGCGAGGCAGCAAAAGCTGCGACCCGGCTGCTGAGATTAGTATTCTTTACACTCGGAACTTTATCTAAAAACATAATCCAATAATAAACTCATATGAAGGATATTGCAAAACAATCCGCTTTAATGCTTTAAAGTGCAAAACAATTATGTTATACTCTCAGTAATTCCCGAAACTGATTGAAAGCAGGTGCCCGGATGATTACAGATAAAGAAAAGAAAAACATGCAGCAACTGTACAAAGCGGTGCTTGCTCTTAAGGATGAAGAAGAAGCCCGCAAATTCTTTGACGATGTGGCGACTATCAAGGAACTGCTCGATCTGTCGTCCAGGCTTGAAGTGGCACGGATGCTGAGAGACGGTGCGGTCTTCAGTGAGATAAGCAAGGAGACAGGTGCGAGCTCCGCCACCATAAGCCGAGTAAATAAATGCCTGAACTACGGAGAGGGAGGCTATGAGGCGGTGCTGGAGCGCCTGAAATGATAACAAAAGAGCACCGGACTCCCGGTGCTCATGTAAACTGTTTTCTTGTGAATACTCTTACTCGCCTGCTTTGACTTCGACGCCGTCGTATTTGAAGCAGTCCATGAACCTCAGTTTAAAGAGGTTCTTTTTATGCAGGAAATCGATGCGCTCCTTTGTAGCAGGATCGTCTATTTCCCCGGTGCGGATGTATCTGTCGAGGACCTCGTAGGTGAAGCCGAGCTTATCCTCGTCGCTCATACCCGAAAGGCCGTCGCTTGGGACCTTTTCTATGAGCACGGACGGAATTCCAAGATGTCTGCCCATGGCTCTTATCTCTGCCGTTGTAAAGCAGGACATAGGCGAGAAATCTCCGACCGAATCACCGTATCTGGTGGAGTAGCCGACCCAGTCCTCCGATAGGTTGCAGGTGTTTACGACTCTGCCCTTACGGCTCTGGCTCACTGCATAAAGAGTGGACATTCTGAGCCTTGGTGGGAGATTGATAATCGTGTCGCTGCTGACCTCGATGCCTGTCTTTTCGATTTCACTGATTATGGAATCAAAAGCCTCTTTGATGTTGATGACATGGTGCTCGATTCCGAGGTGATTAACCAGGAGCTCTGCCATGTTAATATCGCTTTGGTCGCCATTTGGCATCATGACACCGATTACTCTGTCGGCGCCGAGGGCTTCGACGCAGAGAGCCGCTGCTATGGAACTGTCTTTTCCACCGCTTATTCCAAGTATTGCGTTGCAGCCCGGTCCGTTTGTTTCAAACCAGTCCCTTATCCATTTAACCGTGGCCTCTGTGGCTCTTTTTGCATCAAATTCCATTGCCAATTCCTCCCGAAAAAAGTGCGAAAAAGTGCGTTTTTTGCTTGATGCAATCAGTATACCACATGGAAGTTATGTGATAGAATAACACGGAACAAAATTTCAGGGAGTATTGAAATGAAGCAGTATTACGTAAAAGATTTAAAAGCAGATGACAGCCATCATCTGGAGGACAGGTTCCTGGTCAGAAATGCGGACATCAGGGACGGAAATAACAACAAAAAACACCTGTATATGACACTTGCGGATGCAACCGGAGAGATTCAGGCCGTGAAATGGTCTCTTGCTCCGGATGAGATAACTGCTTTCAGCAAGATTAAAACCGGCATGGTAATAACCGTGGGCGGCAGGTGCAACGAGTATATGGGTAAGAAACAGCTCGTGCTCGATGTCATCAGAGGCCAGGCCAGAGAGGATACGTATGAAAAGTCGGATATTTTCAAGGCCGCACCTGAAAAGACTCCGGATATGTACGACTACATCATATCCAGGATAGAGGAGTTCAAGGATGAGGATCTGAAAAAACTCTGCCTCAGTTTTTATGAAGAGAATAAAGAGAGACTTCTGTATTATCCGGCTGCTATGAGCAATCATCATGCGGAGTATGGCGGGCTTTTATATCACGTCAAGAGAATGATGATGATGGGAGAGCGTGCATGCGAGGTTTACACAAATCTGAATAAGGATCTGTTGCTCGCCGGCGTTGCGCTTCACGACATAGAAAAGCTCAACGAGCTTAATTCGGATAAAAACGGAGTGGTGGAGGACTACACTCTCGAGGGCAAGATGCTAGGACACCTCGTGATGGGAGTTGCCATCATCGGAGACAGGTGCAGGGAGCTCGGAATAGATGACGAGAAATGCATCATGATGCAGCATATGGCGCTCAGCCATCACTACGAGCCTGAGTTCGGCAGCCCCAAAAAGCCGCTGTTCCCGGAGGCCGAAATGCTCCACTACCTGGATATGACAGACGCCAAGATGTTCGACTGCGAGCAGGCGCTTGAAAATGTCGAGCCGGGTGAGTTCAGCGACAAGGTCTACACGCTGGATAACAGAAAACTGTACAAGAGGACTTTTTAAGATTCTTCGCTTCGCTCAGAATGACAAAATAATATGCAGCAGGAAGGTAAGCTCGGAAAGATAATCTTTAATAACTCGGAGAACGGCTATACAGTGGCGATTCTGGACACACAGGAGGGCTCGTTTCGTATAGCCGGTTCTTTTGCTGAGCCCAAAACGGGAGCTGCATACAGACTGCAGGGCGAATTTACGATTCACAGAAAGTACGGAGAACAGTTCAGCTTTACATCCTATGAGGAGATACTGCCCGAGGGTGAGGATGCGATACTTGAGTTCCTCGAGGCAGGAAATATCAGAGGTATAGGTCCCAAGACTGCGAAATTGCTCGTGGAGGCTTTTGGCGAGGAGACGCTCAACGTGATCGGCGAGACCCCCGAAAAGCTCCTCACCATAAGCGGCATAGGACCGAAGTCGCTCGCAAAGATCAGCGAGTCATACGGGGAGTCCAGAGAGTTTGCCGCGGCATCGCTGGAGCTGAGGGAGCTCGGCATAGAGATGAGCGATGCGGTCAGGATATACAAGATATACGGCAGTGATACGGTATCTGTCGTAAAAGATAATCCTTATATACTCGCGGAGGATATAAGGGGTATTAATTTTGATAAGGCGGATAAGATAGCTGCAATGCTCGGAATAGAAGCAGAAAGCAGCATGAGAATAGAGAGCGGTATCAGGTTCCGTCTCAGGGACTGGGCTGGCTCCGGCAGCACGCTCATGCCTGAGGTGAGGCTGGTTGAGGAGGTTGCAGAGACCCTCGATGTGTCAATAGACAGGGTAAGGGAGTCTCTCAGGGATATGATATTCGCAGGAGAACTCGAAGAGGACAGGGTGGATGATCTGCCCGTTATATATCTTTACGGGTACTACCATGCGGAGCAGAGGGTTGCTCATGCGCTGAGACGTATAAAGGAGGCTGATGTGCTCCCGATACGTGCCGAATTCGATCACTTAATCGAGGGGGCCGAGGAGGATATTCGCAGGAAGGATGAAGGCGTAAGCCTGTCTGAAGAGCAGATCCTTGCGGTGAAGTCATGTCTTGATAACAACATCAGCATAATAACAGGCGGACCGGGAACTGGAAAGACCACCATTATAAATACCCTGGTAAGGATATTCAGATTTCTCGATCTTAATTTTGCACTGGCTGCACCGACCGGGCGCGCCGCAAAGCGCATGGAGGAAGCTTCCGGAGTCCCTGCCATGACCATACACCGCCTCCTCGAATTTGTGTGGTCTGATGACGAAGAGACCCTGATATTCGGACGGGATAATGAAAACCCGCTGGAACAGGATGTGATAATAATCGATGAGGCGTCGATGATAGACCTCATGCTCATGGACGGGCTGCTTGATGCGATTAAGGACGGAACAAGGCTTGTATTTACGGGAGACGCAGATCAGCTGCCGTCGGTCGGAGCGGGAAATGTACTGAGGGATATGATAGCCTCTGAGTATATTCCGGTTATACGCCTGAGAGAGATTCACAGGCAGGATGAGGACAGCGGGATAATCACGGGTTCCCACAGCATCAACGAGGGCGAATACCCAGAGCAGGTCAGCGGCAACGGCTTTTATATCATAGGAAAGAACGGAGAGGATGAGATACTCGCCGCAATCAAAGACTATATGGGAGGAAGGCTTGAGAGCGCTTTTGGCTTTATCGATACGTCCTCCGAGATACAGGTGTTGACGCCGACCAAAAGAGGGGCATTGGGGGCACCAAATCTGAACAGCGTGCTTCAGAATATTGTGAATCCCGCAGAAGACGGAGAGGAGGAGCTCAGAATCGGGTCCAAGACATTCCGCTGCGGAGACAAGGTGATGCAGCTTCGCAACAATTACAGTGCGGAGTGGCGTACAGATTATTTCAAAACCGAAGGCGAAGGCATATTCAACGGGGATATGGGCGTTGTGGAGAGCATTGATACCGGAGACAGGAGTATGGTCGTCAGGATGGATGACAAACTCGTGACATACGAAGGGGAGATGTTTGAAGAAATAGATCTCGCATATGCAATCACGGTGCACAAGAGCCAGGGATCGGAATTTCCGGCAGTGATAATTCCAGCCTGGAGTTTTCCGCCCATGCTCATGACCAGAAACCTCCTGTACACGGCGGTTACGAGAGGAAAACGCCTTGTCATCATAGTCGGTGATGCCAGGAGGGTGGCGCAGATGATAGCAAACAACAGGGGAGACGAGAGATATACAGGACTTGCCAGCAGACTGAGAGAAATTGACGGAGGCTTATTATGAGTGAAAAATCCAGAAAGATCGACACAGGTATAGTGGTAATCGGAGCCGCTTTTGTGGATATAAAAGGCTATCCCTATTCGCAGTACAATCCGACCGGCCGGAATGCCGGATTCGTCGTGGAGACACATGGCGGAGTCGGGCGCAATATAGTGGAGGACATAGCCAATGTGGAGCTCAGACCGACTTTCGTTACCGTGCTGGATAAAAGGAGCATGAGCACGGATGTCTTGGATAAACTCAAAAGGCACCGCTGCAATGTGAGCTATATAAAGAGGACGGAGGATGGCCTCGGCACATGGCTCGCCGTATTCGATAACAGCGGTGATGTTGTGGGATCCATCTCCAAGAGACCGGATCTTTCACGCGTGCTTGATATACTCGAGGACAAGGGAGATGAGATTTTTTCGAACGCCGACAGCATAGCAATCGAATTCGACATCGAAGTTCCGATACTGAAGAAATCCATCGAGCTTGCGAAAAAGCATAAAAAGAAGGTATTTGCGGTGGTCTCGAATATGTCCATAGCTATGGAAAGGCGCGATCTGCTCAAAAATGTCGACTGCCTGGTGTGCAACCGGGAGGAAGCAGCACTGCTGTTCTCCGAGGATTATGATGATGTGGTGCCGGGCGATATGGCTGCTCTTGTAGCCAGGAAGATAGAGCAGGCCAATATCCCGTCCATGGTTGTTACCATGGGCGAGGACGGCGCGGCGTACGCGGAGAACGGAGGCGCGCACGGCCACTGCCCGGCACCCAAGGTCGAAGCCATGGACACTACCGGCTGCGGGGATGCTTTCTTCGCCGGGGTTGCCATAGGTCTTACCTACGGAAAGAGCCTCTCTGAGGCCTGCGACATAGGTGCGAGGCTCGCAGCATCCGTAATTGTGACGGATGAAAATGTTTGCCCTCGATTCCTGCCTGCTGAGTTCGGGCTGGAAGTCGATAAGGATTAGGAGCACGCCATGGCTGAGTCCATCATCAGGATGATAAGCAATAAGCTGCTGGACACACTGTATCCGCCGGGTTTATATTGCAACTGCTGCGGCAAGATAACAGATAATACCAGGACATACGGACTCTGCAATGACTGCATGAGGGATATAGCATGGATCAATGGCAGAAGCTGCGTTAAATGCGGAAAAGCTATGTCGGAAACAGACCCGGGAGAGGTCTGTTTTTATTGCAGAAATCACGAGCATATCTTCGACAAAGGCTACGCCTGCGCTGAGTACGGCGCTCACGAAAAGGCCATGCTCTACGAACTGAAGTATGCGTCGCGCGGAGACATAGGTAAAGCCATAGGGGAAATAGTATATGACCGCATGGCAGCTGAGCTTGGAGAGGAAGTGCTTGCAGGTGCATATGATACCGTGATACCTGTCCCGGCATTCAAAGAAAGGAGAGACCGGAGGGGCTTCAATCAGGCCGAAATTATCGCGTCATCATTTTCGGAATATGCGGGTCTTGAATGCAGGACGGATATCCTCATAAGAGTGAGAGAGACTAAGGCCATGAAAGGACTCGGCCCATCCGAGAGGAGAGCCAATATCAAGGGGGCTTTTAAAATAAAAGAGCAGAAGCTGCAGCCGATAAATGGCAAGAAGCTCCTGCTGATAGACGATATTTACACCACAGGCGCAACCATAGATGAGGCTGCATCTGTATTGAAATCAGGCGGCGCTGCAAGCGTCGACTTTGCGGTATTCGCCGCAGGCGCTGATATAATTAATTAGCACCATTCCTGGCCATGGCAGATGAAGCCGTATGAGGAATACCAGCGACCGTAATAAGGAACTATTTCGGAATCTGTGTTTTCTCCGTTTGAGGCGACTCCGCCGTTTACTGCATCGAGCTCAGATGCGCTGAGAAGTTCATTTTTATTGTCGAGGAAGTATTGCTTTCTCTCTTCTCTGCTCATGCCTTTAATATCTTCTTTCCAGTTAAGTGCCATAGGTATTACCTCCTTTGCATCTTATTATTATTATCCTTTAATTGAATTATGCATCAAGTTTTTTAGTGATACAAGCAGGAGACAGTTCAAATTATAAAACTCTTGCAATTACAATTGAAAAGTGTGATAATGTTCTGCTCTTAAAAAAGAGAATTAAGTGTAACCAACGGACACGTATAATGATAACAAATCATACAGCAAAGAAGGAGGTTGTATCACTATGACAGATATGGAAATGAAAGATATGAATCTTGAAGAACTGGAAGAAGTCTCCGGTGGATGGTCGAGGGACCAACTTACTCCGGAAGAGCGCAAACGTCTTGAAGAACTGGAGTGGGATTATTCTTTGTATTACCGCAAAATACCCCAAAGCCCGGATTATTATGCTGCGAAACTCGCTACCGTCTATGCTGAATTAAAACAATTCAAAAGTGAGATGCAGGCGAAGTACGGCGCCTGATCGCGGTCTGAATATTGATGTTAAAAGCCCCTTGCAGTGCAAGGGGCTTAATTATTTGCTTTATTCAGCGTCTGCTGCTTTGCCCTCCGGCTCAGGGAAGCTGTCTTTGTATTTTTCGATTGCTTCCTGGGCTTTTTCATACCAGCCGTTTTTGAAGAAGTGGCATGGTTCTTCGTCGATGCCCATGTAGTCCGTGCTCGTCTCTCCGCATGCAGCGGCTCTGCAGCCTGCGCCGCAGGCAAGTTTATATTCACAATCCCTGCACTTCTCGTTATGCTCGATACATTAAGCCGGTCGAGAAGTTTCTTTTGCTTTTCCGTGAGCTCTTTTTCGTCTATATCATGTTTGCCATCAAGCGCATAGACCACGCGGTATTCTTCTTTATCGAAGAAATCCGACAGGTAAGGATTAGGATATCTCAGGGCGAAAGGAAGCCCTTTCCATCCGCACAGTTCGAATCCCTATGCAAGAATGTAATATGCCATTTTCGATACCTCCATCCAATTGCTTTTTTATGCATTATACAACGCTCCGCTGTATTGAGCATTACATTCTGCACCTTCTTTTCAACGATTGCAAGGAAAAGAAAGTATTCGATCAGGACGTCGATAAGTGGAAAAGCCGGCTCGAACTGTGGTAGAATAGCCGGTGCAGATCGCGGTCATGTTCGTGGTTGAAAGTCCATGCCAGATACGGGCGAAGGGACCCACGTAAGCAGCGCGCAGCATGCCGCTGTGATCATGGCGTATCTTAGATGTAAGTCCTCCGGAAACCGGGTAAAGGCAAGTGTGGGGGCAAAGACCAGGTCGAGTGACCGCGAATACTGTTTGTTCTGAAAAGTAGACAAGATATTGTGTGCTTCTTGACATGGAGCACACAATTTTTTGTTTTTATATGCTATACTTAATTTGAATAATTATGTAAAGAAGGAGGCGTAATATGAAGGTACAAATTGCATCTAAAAATTACCCTATGAGTGACAAGCTCAGCGACTATATTGAAAACAAACTGAGCAAGCTCGACAAATATTTCAATGAAGACGTTACAGCCAATGTCGTTGTATCCAAGCTCAGAGAAACACCGAAGTTTGAGGCTACAATCAATGCAAAACAGGCAGTGTTCAGAGCTGAGATGGCTAACGACAGCATCTACGATGCAGTGGATATGGCTACAGATAAACTCTCAAATCAGATGAGCAAACTCAAAGGAAAGCTTGAGGCCAGGTATAAGGAAAACAAAGCTCTTAAGCTCGAGTTTGTACCGGAGCCTGATGATGACGAATATGAAGAGGAGATGGCTATCGTAAGGAGAAAGCAGGTAGAGCTGACACCTATGGTAGCTGAGGAAGCAATCCTCCAGATGGAGATGCTCGGACACGATTTCTTCGTATTCCTGGATATGGATACCAACGCAGTAAGTGTTGTGTACAGAAGGAAAGGAAATGACTACGGCCTGATAGAAACAAGCAGGTAGTGCGTGAAAAGGGGTAGCCACTATGGCTTATGATGACTGGAACCCGGATGATTTTCTGGATTTTGACTACGGAAAAAAGGGTTCGCAAAAACAAAACAAAAAAGAATATAACGACGAGTATAACGAGTATCTCGCCAGCCGGAGCCAACAACAAGCGAAGCTTCCTGATGCAGGCAGCGGCAGCTACGGCGGTGCCAGGAAAGTAAAAAGAAAATCCAAAAAAAGAGCAAATATGAGTGCCGCGGATAAGGAAGCGATCAGACGCGCGCAGCAGGATGCTCAGGACAGATACTTAAGCAATTACGATAAGAACTATAAGAGAAAGTACGGCAGGAAAAAAGCCGCCAGACCTTCGGTATGGCTTACAAGGCTGTATCTGATAGCGCTTCTTGTATTCGGAGGCTCCATGGCAGTGATGGACGTGCTGCCTCTGGTCTGGCTGATTGCTCTCTTTGTGGTTCTGGTGCTCATAAGCGCTGTCGTGCTCCCGAGGGTGAGACACGGCGGAAAGAAAAGAGGCACCAGGGCCCTGGCCACGCTCGCGAGTCTCGTGCTCATATTTGTATATGTGGTCGGAACTGCATATGCCCTTGGAACGCTTTCGTTCCTGAGCCAAACCTCAGTGGACAACGACAAGGCGGTCGGCAGGATCACAAGGGACCCGTTCAACGTAGTGATTACGGGAATGGACGTGGACGGGACGATAGATGAAGAGGGCAGGTCCGATGTAAATATGGTGCTTACGGTCAATCCAAAGACTGCTCAGCTCCTGATGACATCGATACCGAGAGATTATCAGATATTCCTGGCGGATAAGGATGGCGCCATGGATAAACTGACCCATACCGGATTCTACGGGGTGCAGTCCACAACAGCTGCGGAGGAAGAACTGCTGGGCATTACGGCCAACTACTATATAAAGGTCAACTTCACAACTGTAGAGAAGTTCATTGATGCAGTGGGAGGCGTGGACGTATATTCGGAGTATGAGTTTACGCCGGTCAAGCTCAAGGAATGGACTGTCAAGGAAGGCGTCAACCACATGAATGGTGAGCAGGCGCTCGCCTTTGCAAGGGAGAGGAAGGCTTTTGATTCCGGAGACAACCAGAGGATTAAGAACCAGCAGGCCGTCTTTGAGGCTCTGTTCAAAAAGGCGACCAGCAGCAAGACCATGCTCCTTAACTACAACAATGTACTGTCCGAACTGAAGGACTACGTTGAGATGAGTTTCAGTTCAAGAGAGATACGTTCGCTCGTAAAAATGCAGATTTCCAAGAATCTGAAATGGAGTATTTATAAAAACACCCTTGTCGGAGGGGACGATATGCAGCCGCTCTACGGCACGGGTGGTGAGTATGCTTATGTAATGTCGCAGGATGAGAAGAGCATCGCGCACGCACAGGAGCTCATACAGGCCGTTCTGGCAGGAGAGCCACTGACCAAGGACGAAGAAGGAGTGGTTCAGGTGCTGAACAAAGAGGAAGATACGGAAGAAACAGAAGAATAATACAGAAGGAAAGACCGGATAATGTTAAACAGCTTAATGGGATTATTACTGAGCATCAAGATAACGGACGTAATCGATATTCTTGTCGTTGCATTTCTTATATACAAGATGCTCGGTTTTATCAGGGAGACAAGGGCACAGCAGATGTTCTGGGGTGTCCTTTTGATTGTTGCTGTATTTATCCTGTCTGAAATGCTCGACCTGAGTCTGCTCAACTGGCTGCTTACAAGGCTGATTACGGTAGGACTCATCGCGGTCGTTATACTTTTCCAGCCCGAGATACGAAGGGCACTCGAACAGCTGGGCAGAAGGGGTATGGTCCGAAACCAGTTCAGGGATATGAATAAAGAAACGGCATATGCCACGGTGCATATGCTGGTGGATGCAGTGGATGATTTTTCATCTACAAGGACCGGAGCTCTGATAGCAATCGAAGGAGATACCATGCTGACGGATATCATCGAGACCGGCGTGATTATCGACTCCGAGATCTCAGTAAGGCTCCTCGGAAACCTCTTCTACGAAGGCTCTCCTCTCCACGACGGAGCGGTCATCATAAGAGGCGACAGGATTCATGCCGCAAGCTGCGTGCTTCCGCTGACGAGCAGGACCAGCATAGGAAAAAATCTCGGCACCAGGCACAGAGCCGGGGTAGGTCTCAGCGAGGTCTGCGATGCCCTGGTCATAATCGTATCTGAAGAAACCGGAGCAATCTCGGTTGCCAAGGACGGAGTTCTGAGAAGGTTCCTCGACCTCAAGACCCTCGAAAAAATGCTCCTTGATATCTATATTCCATCCGGAGACAGCAATGATCTTCTTTCCAGGATTCTGAAAGGAGGAAAGCGCCATGAATAAACGACCGCGCAGATTGTTCGACATAATACTGGCGCTGCTGGTAGCGATAGGCGGATGGGTGTTCGTCGTCTATAATTATTATCCGATGACGGATGTAAATTATAATGACGTGGCGGTATCTTTCAGCGGTGAAAGAGCGCTGGCGGACAGAGGGCTTGCCGTATCGTCGGTTAAAAGCGACGGGATAAGCGCCACTCTCAACCAAAAGAGGGTGGATGTGAATACGTATTCATCAGACGATATAACTGCGATGGCGGATGTGAGCGAATGCGTGGCGGGTGACAACAGCGTGAGAATAAGCGTTACAAGTCCGCCGGAAACCAGCGTGATTAAATCAGGCCCGACCACCATAAGCGTAAATGTTGAAAGAACAGACAGCGCATATATGGATATAGATGTAGTGTATGAGAGCGGCGCTCCCGAAGATGCTGAGCCCATTGCGTACGATCTGAGTCAGGTTCAGGCTGAAGTAGTGTGCGCAGCCAGCAAGCTGGGCACGGTCAGGAGTATAGCGGCAGTGCTGAACTACGATGAAGTGGGGGAAGAAACCAAGAGTTATACAGCAGATCTCGTGGCCCTTGATAAGGATGGAAATATAGTTCCACATGCCGTTATTTATCCGGAAGAGATATCGCTTGATGCGTCGGCAGGGGTCACCAAGACGGTGAAACTGACTGTCCCGGTAAACAGCAAAAACAACGACAATTATGACAGGAAGTATACGGCACCTGAGACCGTGACAATCAAAGGCAGTGAAGAAGCCCTGGCAAAAATCACATCCGTGAATGCCAGCGAGATAGATATAAGATATATGTATGAAAACGGGGAAGTCCCGATTGAGTACGACTTGCCTGAAGGTGTCTATCCGGCAAATGAATCACGTGACGCGGTGCTGAAGGTAAGCGTACAAAAGACAGAGGAAAAGAACACTGATGACGCTGACACGGAAAGCACCGATGAATGATAACTCTCAGGCAGTCAGTTCTCCAGAATGTGACGGGGGTCGCAGTTAAGAGCCGATGAAAGCATGACAATATACTCGGCGCGCGCGTGATTGATGTCCTTCTGGCGTTGTTCGTACTGCTGAATTGTCCGAAGTGGCACGCCACTGGTCTTAGCCAGATCACTCTGGCTGAGGCCGTTTTTAATGCGCATTTTCTTAAGATTTGTCTCCCCTGAAACCGCGGCTCTTCTGGAAGCGTCGCTCCGGACTTCATACAGTGCGGATGCAGCGAGCATGAAATCAGAAGAAGCCTCCCTTAGCGCCGCCTGCCTGGCCTGTTCATCCGCATCCCAGGGGAGTTTGTTCAGAGCATCTGCTCTGATTTTCTTATATTCCTCAATTAAATCGTCCGGAGGCATGAGAGAGATAAGCTCATCAAATGACCCGGCATGCTCCCACTGAAGATTGGCCATGGCAAATCCGCACCAGTACTCAGGGCTGAGAGCGGCTGTCAGCCTGGGGTTCGTCCTTGCGTATGCCATGCCGCTACGCTCAAGGATTTCGTACGCCAGCTCAATTCCGGACATTCCGCAGATGATGCCTATGTCTCCTCGTTCAAAGAGGGAGGAGACGCCGGATGCGATAAACAGATTTAGAATCGCATCCGGGCCGATGCGGAGGCTGTGGACCGAAAAGTCCAGCAGCCGCCCCATCGAATCGGCAGCTTTATCAAGGAGGACTTTATTGTAAGCGTGCATCATATGCTTTGACCTCCTCCCTTATAAGATCGTTTATGTAGAGGCCCGGCGCACCGGCCGTTTTATATGCATTCATAAGTACAGACATCTCACGGGATGATTTCGCAGGATATATGTCGCGGGATGATGCTGCGGTATATCCGACGTAGGATATGCGTTCAAAGGCTCTGTTGCTTTTAAGGACAAACTGCAGTCCGAGATCTCCGCTTCTGAGATTTCTCTGTAGTTCCTGAAAAGAAAGCTCGTTGTTCAGGAACATCTGAGCCAGGGTAAAACTCACATCATCCGCCCTGTAGCCCGAGATGCAGTCACAGGACTGATAATCAACCGGGAAGTTTCTCGCTATATACTCCCTGGCCTGATGGAGAGAAGAGGATGATGAATCGAACTCGCGGTAGTTCATCAGCAGGCTCAGCCAGTGGAGTATGGTGTACTGAGAGCTTGCAAGGTCGATGATGCGAAGCCCCGTATCGTTGAAAGCATATACGCTGACAAAGCCATTGTCCGATGCTGTGACTGCCCATTCATCTGCCCGCTCTTCATTTTCCGTACAATAAAAGCCCAGACCGAAATCGTTATAGCTCCTTCCGATTCCGAATCTCGGCTCTCTTACTATCTGTTTTGCACCGTGATATATCCTCATGCTTAAACTATACTCCCAAAGGAGTATAAAATCAAAGAAATTTGGAATTCTGCCTTTACCACAGCTTGCGGCGATTGTATAATCCTCTCGGTTTAAGGACATCTCACACGAGCGTGTCATATGAAAAGAGTAATAAAGGAGAGAGAAAATGAGAGTAGTTATTCAGAACGATTATGACAAAATGTGCAAATGGGCAGCTGATTATATCGCCGATAAGATCAATGCTCACAAAGAGGACAGACCTTTCATACTCGGCCTGCCGACCGGATCTTCGCCAATCGGAGTTTATAAAGAGCTCATCAAAAAGAACAAAGCCGGCGAAGTATCATTTGCCAACGTAGTTACATTCAACATGGACGAATATCTCGGACTCCCGCATGAGCATGACCAGAGCTACTGGTATTTCATGCACGACAATTTCTTCGATCACCTCGTGGATATGAAGCCCGAGAACATCAATATATTAAACGGAATGACAGACGACCCTGAGGGCGAGTGCGCTCGCTACGAAGAGAAAATCGCATCATACGGCGGCATCGATCTCTTTATGGGCGGAATCGGAGTTGACGGACATCTCGCATTCAACGAGCCATACACATCGCTCACATCCCGCACCGGAGTGCGCGACCTGACGACAGATACACGTATCGTGAACTCGAGATTCTTCGGCAATGACCCTGAGGCAGTTCCCGCACAGGCTCTCTCGGTAGGTATCGGGACAGTTACGGACAGCAAGGAAGTACTCGTACTCATCAGCGGCCACAACAAGGCCAGAGCCATGGCTGCAGTGGTTGAGGGCGGAGTCAGCCAGAAATGGACATGCTCTGCACTTCAGATGCACAACGGCGCCATCATCGCCTGCGACGAGGAAGCATGCGGAGAGCTGACAGTCGATACATACAAGTATTTCCTGGATATCGAAAAGAAGGAGAGGCTCTAATGGGTAAATATTTCGGAACAGACGGATTCAGAGGCGAGGCCAATAAAACCCTAACATTCGACCACGCCGTAAAAATCGGAAGATTCCTCGGCTGGTATTACGGGAAGAGGCTGGATAAGAAAGCCAAGATCGTAATCGGTAAAGACACGAGAAGATCGAGCTACATGTTCGAGTACGCACTCTGCACGGGCCTTATGGCAAGCGGAGCAGACGCATACATCATGCACGTCACGACGACGCCGTCCGTATCATATATCGCAAGAGTCGATGACTTCGACTGCGGCATCATGATCTCGGCATCACACAATCCGTATTACGACAACGGTATCAAAATCGTAAATAACAACGGAGAAAAGATGGACGAGGAGACCCTGCTCAGAATCGAGGCCTTCCTCGACGGAGAGCTCGACATCCCGATGGCAGAGAGGGAGGAGATCGGCTGCACCGTAGACTACGCAAGCGGCCGTAACCGCTACATCGGTTATCTCATCTCAATGTCGAAGTACAGCTTCAAGGACGTCAAGGTCGGACTCGATGTGGCCAACGGAGCCGCATGGTCGATCGCCAAGGGCGTGTTTGATGCACTCGGCGCCAAAACTTATGTCATGAACGATCATCCGGATGGTTTTAACATCAACACAGGCTGCGGCTCGACGCATATCGAGCACCTCCAGAAATTCGTCGTGGACAACGGCCTCGATGTCGGATTTGCCTATGACGGAGATGCGGACAGATGCCTGGCTGTGGATGAAAAGGGCAACGTCGTTACAGGAGACCACATCCTGTACATCTACGGCACATATATGAAGGACAGGGATAAACTCCTGAACAACAAGGTGGTTACGACCGTAATGTCCAACTTCGGACTTTACAAGGCTCTCGATGCTGCCGGCATCGAATACGAGCAGACAAAGGTCGGTGACAAATACGTATATGAGAACATGGTCCAGAACGGCCACCGCATAGGCGGAGAGCAGAGCGGACACATCATATTCACAAAATATGCGACCACAGGTGATGGCATCCTCACTTCACTTAAACTGATGGAGGCCATGCTCGCAAGGAAGAAACCTATGAGTGAGCTCGCTGCACCGGTAGTTTTCTATCCTCAGGTGCTCAAGAACGTAAGAGTAAAGAGCAAGGCAGACTGCATGAGCGATCCCGATGTGCTCGCAGCCGACGAGGCAGCCAAGAAAGCACTCGGAGATACAGGCCGCACGCTCTTAAGAGAGTCCGGCACAGAGCCTGTCGTGCGCGTAATGGCAGAGGCTCCGACCGAGGAGGAATGCGAAAAGCACGTGGATGCAATCATCGATGTCATCCGCAAAAAAGGACATCTGGCAGAATAACTGGAGAAACGACATGTATACTATAAAAGACTTATATGATCTGGATCACACCCTGGCAAAGGACTATCTCTCGCAGTTCACATACCCGTGGGAGGCTCTTAAGGGCATCAAGGATTTCATACTTGAGCTCGGCCCGACGCTTGACAAGAATGAGTATGAAGAGGTATCCGAAAACGTTTGGGTTCATAAGACTGCCAAGGTTTTTCCTTCGGCATATCTCGGAGCTCCGTGCATCATCGGACCGAACACAGAGGTCCGGCACTGCGCTTTCGTAAGAGGCTCGGCGCTCGTCGGAGCTGACTGCGTGGTAGGGAACTCGGTGGAGCTCAAGAACGTGATCCTGTTCGACCACGTTCAGACCCCGCACTACAACTATGTGGGCGACTCCATACTCGGATACTACAGCCACATGGGAGCGGGCTCGATCACATCAAACGTGAAATCAGACAAGGCGCTCGTGGTGGTAAAGGACGGAACCGAGAAGATCGAGACCGGCATCAAGAAATTCGGAGCCATGCTGGGCGATCACGTGGAAGTCGGCTGCAATGCAGTCTGCAACCCGGGCTCAGTGATAGGAAGGAATTCAAGCGTTTATCCGACGTCCTGCGTCAGAGGAGTTGTACCCGAAAACAGCATATTCAAGGACAGCGGAGAAGTTGTCGAGAAACATCAATAATGGTAAAATGGTCTCGCTTGCCAGGCAGGCGAGACCAACATTTGTTTAAAGACGGATTGGAGACAAAAATGAGTGAGAGAAGAGTAGGAACAGTATCGCGCGGCATCAGATGCCCGATCTTCCGTGAGGGAGACAATCTCGCAGAGCAGGTTGTGGACAGCGTACTTGCAGCATCTGAGTCGGATGGATTTGAGGTAAGAGACAGAGACGTTCTCTGCATCACGGAGTCTGTCGTGGCGAGATGCCAGGGCAACTACGCAAGCGTGGATGATATTGCGGAGGATGTAAAGGCCAAGCTCGGCGGAGAGACCATCGGAATCATATGGCCGATTCTCTCCAGAAACAGGTTTGCCATCTGCCTCAGAGGAATGGCCAAAGGAGCAAAGAAAGTCGTCCTTATGCTGAGCTATCCGTCAGACGAGGTCGGAAACGCACTCCTGACTATGGACCAGGTGGACGAGGCCGGAGTTAATCCATACAGCGATGTGCTTACACTCGAAAAATACAGAGAACTCTTCGGAGAGAACAAGCATCAGTTCACCGGCGTTGATTACGTTTCCTATTACGGAGATATCATCAAGGAAGCCGGAGCCGAGGCGGAGATAATATTTGCAAATCACGCAGAAGAGATTCTGAATTATACAAAGAACGTAATCGCCTGTGATATCCACACGCGTGTACGCACCAAGAGGATACTGAAGTCCAGAGGCGCCAACGTATACGGAATGGATGAAATCCTGAACGCACCTGTGAACGGCAGCGGATACAACGAGCAGTACGGACTTCTCGGAACCAACAAATCCACCGAGGATACGGTAAAGCTCTTCCCGAGAAACTGCCAGCCCCTCGTGGATGAGATTCAGGCCATGATGAAGGAAAGAACAGGAAAGAATGTTGAAGTCATGGTATACGGAGACGGAGCGTTCAAGGATCCCGTAGGAAAGATCTGGGAGCTTGCAGACCCTGTCGTAAGCCCGGGATATACAGCAGGACTTGAGGGCACGCCTAACGAGCTCAAGCTCAAGTATCTCGCAGACAACGATTTCTCCAACCTGACGGGAGAGGAACTGAGAGCTGCCGTTTCAAAGGCCATCGAGGACAAGCCTCAGGAGAGCCTGGTAGGAAACATGGCATCCGAGGGAACGACCCCAAGACGCCTCACAGACCTGATCGGATCGCTATGCGACCTCACATCGGGCTCAGGTGACAAGGGCACCCCTGTCGTCTACATCCAGGGCTACTTCGACAACTACACTACAGGAAAGTAGTCTTCGCAGTACTGTCCACAGAAATTAAAGTCACGTTTACCGCCTCAACCCGCGGCACATTACGTGACTTTTTTGCGTCTTTTATAATGAATATAATCAAAAAGTCACGCATTATGCTTATTCAACGCATAAATACGTGACTCCTTAACAATGACTATAATCAAAAAGTCACGCATTTTGCATACCTAATGCACAAAACACGTGACTTTCATATTAAAGGCATTGTGTGATATTAGTCCCAGAGGGCTTTGGGGTAGGCGCCGTTTGCCTTGAGCTCTGCGAATTTGGCAACTACGTCCGGCTTATCTTCTTTATATGTCACTCCGAACCATTTGTCGGATGAAGTCAGAATCTCGTAAGTGGCGCTGCCGTCTGCTATCTGTTTGTTGATAGGCGTCTGGATGTAATACTCACCCTTGAGAGGATTGCTATCCATAATCACAGGAAGAGCTTCTTTGAATCCGTCTTCGAGGACTTTCATATATTCCGCACCAAAGCCCCAGAGATTCATCGAAACAGGGGAGTCGGCGGGGATAAGCTCTTTGCTTCCGTCAGGCAGGGTATCCGTGACAGTCCCGTCTGTTTCTCTTACAATTTTCAGATGTTCCACTATGTCCGTCAGGTATCCGTCTTTCGCCTTGCAGATTCCTCTTGATACAGTACCGTTCTCCGAGAGAGTGTTTTCAACCTCGAACCCCACCATACAGTTGTGCGTTGCATCTGCCTTTGTGGTCAGAAAATCGTAAATCTTTTTGAAGCCTTCCTTACCGTAGTAGTCGTCCGCGTTTATGACGGCAAAGGGCGCATCGATGATGTCCCTTGCAGCCAGGACTGCCTGGCCTGTGCCGAACGGCTTGGTGCGGCCCTCCGGTACGCTGAATCCCTCAGGCAGGTCGGAAAGCTCCTGAAATGCGTAGTGCACCTCGTATTTCTTTCCGGCGCCGCTTTCAATATGTGCCTTGAATACATCCTCAAAGTCATGCTTGATGATAAAGCATACTCTTCTGAACCCTGCCTCATATGCGTCATAGAGGCTGAAGTCCATGATGATGTCGCCTTCAGCCGTGATGGAATCGAGCTGTTTGTTTCCGCCGTATCTGCTGCCCATGCCGGCAGCCATAATTACTAAAATAGGTTCCATTTTTCCTCCTTACTGTCCGATGGCAGCCTCAAGGCGCTCGCGGACTTTGCTTTCTCCGAGTATTTGCTGAATAGCCCACACATCAGGTGACTGCGCGCGACCCATTATGGCTATTCTGATTACCGTGCTTACATGTCCCACATGCCCCTTGTAATCATCCGGATTCTTTTTGTAATCCTTTGGTTTTGCTGCATAACCGAGATTTGTTGCTATATCTCTTATCTTATTAAACCACTGCTCGTTGTCGTCCGAGTGATCGTAGCCTGCAAGATAGGCCTTCAGTATCTCAACTGCATCAGCTGCAGCTTCTTCCGGATACTCATCCTCTTTTTTGAATGATTCATCAAAGAAGTAGCTGATGAAATCCATTATCTGCCTTGCATATACAAGGTCGGCCCTGGGCCTTGCATCGTGACGTCCGAGATCGATTATCTCCGCGAGGTGATCCATGTCACGGAATACGTATGCGTACTCCGGGGCGAACTCATCAGACCAGGATTTAAGCCATGCTGCGAGCTCGGCTGCATCTGTGTGCAGCAGGGTGTTTTTGCTGACATCGTTTAATTTATCCAGATCGAAGAGCGCGCCGCTGCTCGACATCTTCTCGGTCGTAAATTCGAATTCATCCGCATCTGCATCAGGATTCTCTAAGCGCCATTCCTCGTAATTGGAGTTGAGGATGGTGAGCAGGTACTCTCTTACGGCAGCGGGGTGGTAGCCTTCGCTGCGGTAGAAGTCGAGGGAGAGCTCGGGGTCCTTTCTCTTTGAAAGTTTGCGTTTGTTACCGTCCTCTCCGATCTTCATCAGCTGGGCTGTGTGGCAGTACACCGGAAGCTCCCATCCGAGGTCCTCAAACAGCTCCACGTGGATAGGAAGTGACGGCAGCCACTCTTCGCCCCTGACCACATGAGTGGTGCGCATCAGATGGTCGTCCACCACATGTGCAAAGTGGTAGGTCGGTATGCCGGTCTGCTTAATGATGACTATGTCCTGGAAGTTGTCCGGAACCGAGAGCTCTCCTCTGATGGCATCAACCACGCTGTGCCTTGGAGTGTCCTCTGCTGAGAGGTTGGGCGTGCCTTTGGATTTCAGGCGAACAACGAAAGGATCGCCTGCCTTTATCCTGCTCTCAATTTCCGATGCCAGTTCATCGTCCCGGTCCCACTCTCTGTACTTCGACCAGCCTGCGTAGATGCCGGGCGTGAGTTTCTTGCTGTCCTGTTCCTCCCTTATGGAAGTTATCTCATCCTCCGTGAGGAAGCATGGATATGCCATACCGTTTGCAATCAGTTTTTTGGCAAACGCCCTGTAGATATCTCCTCTGTTGCTCTGGGTGTAGTCGCCGTAGCTGCCGATGTCTCCTGTGAGTGTTGCCCCCTCATCAAATCTGATGTCGAAAAAGGCGAGGGACGTTATGATGGTCTCCACTGCGTTTTCCACGTATCGCTTGTCATCGGTGTCTTCGATTCTCAGAAAGAACACGCCGCCGCTCTGGTGAGCAAGCCTCTCGTCGACGAAAGCTCCGTAGAGGTTTCCCAGATGAATAAAGCCGGTAGGGCTCGGACCGAGCCTTGTGACCTTTGCGCCCTCGGGCAGATTCCTTTCGGGATACATGGCTTCAAACTCATCCGCGTTGTGCGGGAGAGAAGGGTAGATAAGTTCGCTTAATTCAATATTGTTCATAAGTGCTTTTATCCTTATTCAATTGGTATTATTGTTGCAATTACGGTGAAGCGGGGAGCTTTATCCCTGCACACACTTTACCAATTATACTTGCAGCGAAGTTAATTTGCAATTTGTGTCCGCAGTGCATATAATTGTAAGGATTTCGATAAAGACGTTAAACTTAAAAGCCGGGAAAATCGGAAAGAAGAAAGGGTACATATATTATGAAGGGCAATCTCATAATTGGACAGTCGGGCGGCCCGACATCAGTAATCAACTCAAGCCTCGCAGGCGTCATCAAGGCCTGCTGGACAGAAGGCATCAGAAGAATTTACGGAATGCACTACGGCATTGAAGGTCTGCTGCAGGAGGACATAGTGGATATTGAGGACTACATCACAAGTGCTCAGGACCTGTCGCTTCTCAAGAGGACGCCGTCCTCATTCCTCGGCACCTGCCGCTACAAACTGCCGCCGATCGAAGGTAACGAAAAGGTCTATGAAAAGATCTTTGACATACTCGACAAGAAGAACATAGAGTTCTTCCTGTATAACGGCGGAAATGACTCCATGGATACCATCAAGCAGCTGTCGGATTATGCAGCCAAATATAACAAGAAACAGAAATTCATGGGCATTCCAAAGACGATCGACAACGACCTGCCGATGACGGATCACTGCCCGGGATATGGTTCATCCGCCAAGTATATCGCAACCTCGATGAAGGAGATCATCAGGGACAACGAGAGCTACGGAGTATCCAAACCGACGGTCTGCATAGTTGAGATTATGGGACGCCACGCAGGATGGCTCACAGCCGCTGCTGCAATGTCCAGGGACATCGACTGCTCGGGCCCGGATCTGATTTATCTGCCGGAAGTTCCGTTCGATATCAAGGACTTCGTCAAGAGAATCAAAGAGCTGGCCAAGACCAAGAAATCAATAGTTGTTGCAGTATCCGAAGGCCTCAAGACCAAGGACGACAAGTTCGTATGCGAGCTCGGAAGCAGCAACGATCACGTAGACGCATTCGGCCACAAGCAGCTCGCCGGAACTGCCGCATATCTGGCAGGCGTCATCACAGCCGAAACCGGCCTCAAGTCGAGATACATCGAGTTCTCATCACTTCAGAGATGTGCTGCTCACGTATCCTCGCGAGTTGACTCAGATGAGGCGTACAACGTCGGATACCTCGCAGCCGATGCGGCCTTCCAGGGAAAGACCGGCATGATGATAACCATCAAGGTTGAGTGCAGGGAGCCTTATGTTGAGACATATGACATGTTCGACATTCACGAGGTTGCCAATGTGGAGCGCAAGGTTCCGCTGGACTGGATAATCAATGACGGCACATACGTCAGCGATGAGTATCTGAAGTATGCAAGACCGTTTATCATCGGGTCGATTCAGCCGTACACGGCAGCAGGACTTCCGGTGCACATTACCATGAACAAAAAGAAGAAGTAAGGTTTTCTTCAGATATCTACGGCGTTGCCGTAATGAAGAAAACCTTGACCTCTGTCGGCAAGCTCCGACGGTAAAAAAACCTTGAACTCTGTCGGCAGACTCCGACGATAAAATGAAAGACAAATAGTATTAATGGAAAATATAGTTATAAAAGAGGTAAAGAGTAAGGCGGAGAGGAAGGTCTTTGTCGATTTTCCAAACCGCCTTTATCGTGACAATCCGTATTTTGTGCCGGCGTTTTTCGGCGATGACATGCAGGACTGGGATCCCAATCTCAATCCCGCTTTTTCATATTGCGAAGCCAGGGCATTCCTGGCTTACAGAGGAGATGAGGTCGTTGGCCGCATAGGCGCCATACTGAGCCACGCTGCAAATGAAAAGTGGGGCACTAAAAGAATGAGATTTTCCCAGGTGGACTTCATAGACGACCGCGAAGTATCTGCCGCATTGTTTAAGACGGTGGAAGACTGGGCCCGCGAAAAGGGCATGAACGAAGTTCACGGACCGCTCGGGTTTTGCGATCTCGACAGAGAGGGCATGTTGGTAGAGGGCTTTGAAAAGCGCAGTATGTTCATCACATACTACAACCACCCTTACTATATCGACCATCTGACCGAACTCGGCTATATCAAGGACACCGACTGGATAGAGCATATGCTGCCGCTGGGTGATGGGAACTCTGCGACGTATAAAAGGCTCAAGAGAATTTCCGATGCGATGCTGAGAAGGACCGGGTATCACAAGGTGAATGCAAAGAGAAAGTCCGACTTAAAGCCGTATATCAGAAAGGCGTTTGAGCTGGTAAATATAGCATATGCGCCGCTGTACGGCGTGGTTGAACTGAACGAAAAGCAGATAAAGAAGTACACCAATAAATTCCTTCCGCTTGTGGATACGGATCTGTGCTGCCTGGTGGTGGACGATAATGATGAGCTGATGGGATTCGGCGTCGGCGCACCTTCCATGGCAAATGCCATGCGTAAGTGCCGCGGGCATCTCTTCCCATTTGGCTGGCCGTTTGTGCTGAAGGATCTCAAAAAGAACGACACGCTCGACCTCTTTCTGATAGCCATAAGACCTGAGCTTGAGGGCTCCGGCGTAAACGGGATAATAATGGAGCATCTCTACACGGGCTGCATCAAGCATGGAATAACGCAGGCAGAGACAGGCCCGCAGCTAGAGACCAACCACAAGGTGCACGGTCAGTGGAAGATGTTTGGCGTAGAGCCGCACAAGAGAAGACGCTGCTTCATCAAGCAGCTCTGACAGACATCGAAGGTCTGCTATATCGTGAAGTTGTGCATGGAGGCGTAAATGCCTCCTTTTTTAATGAGCTCGTCGTGCGTGCCCTGCTCCTCGATGCCGTTTTCGGTAAGTACTATGATGCGGTCTGCATTGCGCACGGTCGAAAGGCGGTGGGCTATTGTAATAGTCGTGCGGCCCTTTGCGAGTTCGGCAAGCGATTCCTGCACGTAGTGCTCGCTTTCGTTATCGAGGGCCGATGTGGCCTCATCGAGTATGAGAATAGGAGGGTTCTTGAGAAAGACCCTGGCGATGCTGATTCTTTGTTTCTGGCCGCCCGAGAGGCGTGCGCCTCTCTCCCCGACGTAGGTGTCGTACCCGTCGGGGAGCTCGCGGATGAATTCGTCTGCTCCCGCGAGCCTGGCGGCTGCGACGATTTCCTCCATGCTTGCACCCGGTTTTCCGTAGCCGATGTTACCTGCGACCGTGTCCGAGAAGAGGTATACATCCTGCTGCATCATGCCTATTTTTGTGCGAAGGGATCTGACCTTGTATTCTCTTATGTCCCGTCCGTCAACCCTGATGCAGCCGTCCGTCACATCGTAAAAACGGGGGATGAGATTGCAGAATGTAGTCTTTCCTGCGCCGGACGGGCCGACGAGAGCGACATTTTCTCCGCTTTTTATCTTCAGATTAATATGACTGAGGACGCAGTCAGTGGGGTCCCCTTCAGGTGATGCGCTTCCTGGGTTCCTCGGATCGGTGTATGCAAACGATACATTCTCAAAATCGATCTCACCCCTGATATCATCAGGCACATCGACGGCACCCGGCTCATCATCAATCTCGATGCTTGTGTCCATTATCTCTATGAAGCGCTCTATGCCGGTTATGCCTTTCTGGAACTGCTCAGTGAATTCAACCACGCGCCTGATCGACTCAAGCAGCACGCTCGTGTACATCAGGTAGGCTATGAAGTCGCCGGCAGTGATGTGTCCGTAGATAAGGGACAGCGAGCCGAAAAATACAATTGTTATATACATGAGACCGTCGAACAGCCTCGTGACACTTCTGAATCCCGCGAGATTCCTGTAGCCGACCTTCTTGGTTGTGAGGAAGCGCTCATTTCCCTCTTCGAATTTCTCCTCCTCGACGTCCTCGTTGGCAAACGATTTGGAAACCCTGATGCCCAGCAGGCTGTCCTCCACATGAGAGTTTATTTCTCCGAGCTCGGATCTCTGCCACTTGAATGCCCTGCGGAGCTTGTCGTTGAATTTAAGCGCAAAGAAGAGCATGAGCGGTATCATTGCAAAGAGGAGGAGGGTCAGCGGCACATTGGCTCTTATCAGCACGGCAAATGCCACTACGATCTTTACTGCTGCTATGAAGTACTCCTCGGGGCAGTGATGAGCGAATTCGGCTATGTCAAAGAGGTCAGTCGTGATTCTCGAAACGAGCTGACCTGTTTTATTATGGCTGTAGTACCCGTACGAGAGCTCCTGGAATTTTTCAAAGAGGTCCGTCCTCATATCCTTTTCTATGCGGGCGCCCATGATGTGACCGTTGTTTTGCATGTAATAGTTGCCGGCCACGTCTACCACCCTGAGGATGACATACAGGAGGGTTATCCTGACCACTACCTCGACGGTGAGGCTGCCCGGGTCTGTCATGACAGTATTGGTGATAAACCTGACCATCAGCGGAAGGACCAGCTCACATACGCTTGTGAGGGACGCGCAGATGAGGTCGAATATGAATATGCGCCTGTACGGTTTGAAGTACGGGTAGAAACGTTTTAACAGATATTTCGTTGATATGCCTGACTGGTTCATGTGTTTTCCTTTGCTTTGTTCGTGATATCGCTAATGTTAACCCCGCCCGCAAAAAAACACAAATGCAAAATAATTCATTGAAGATGAGCCGGATATGGATTAGAATATCAGGCATGAAAATAAAGAGAAGGACAGTTGAGCGCGTCGTCATGACCGTCGTCGGAAACTTAATATATGCCATGGGCGTCAATCTCATGATCAACCCGATACACCTGTACAGCAGCGGCTTTACGGGCATATCGCAGCTGGTCAGACTTTTCCTGCTCGAAGTACTGCATGTGCCGCAGATAGGAAACCTCGACTACATGGGTATAATCTACTTCCTGCTCAATCTGCCGCTTTTCCTGCTGGCATACAAGGTAATGGGAAAGCAGTTCTGCATTACAACGCTCGGCTCGATAGCCATGGCGTCGGCATTCCTGGCCATAGTGCCCGTGCCGAAAGTCCCGATCGTTGAGGACCGCATACTGGCAGCGGTGGTCGGAGGCATAGGCTCCGGTGTCGGAGCGGGACTCCTGCTCAGAGCCGGTACTTCGCAGGGCGGACAGGACATCATCGGTGTCTGCATGGCCAAGACACATCCGAATTTCAAGGTAGGCATCATCGGGATTATCATCAGCCTGTTCATCTACGGCGTGTGCCTGTTTATCTATGACATACCGACCGTGCTTTATTCGATAGTGTTCTCGGTCGTTACAGGAGTCTGCATAGACAAGGTGCACACGCAGAACATCAAGCAGCAATGCATGATATTCACAAAAAAGCCGGGACTGTCCAAGCATATAATTGAGGATCTCGGCAGAGGAGTCACAGCCTGGGATGGAGAGGGCGTGTATACCGGAGAGGATACATATGTGCTCGTCACGGTGATTTCAAAGTATGAGGAACACCACTTAAGAGAACTTATAGCCGAGCATGACCCGAATGCATTTATGATAATCAGCGACAACACCAGAGTTGTGGGCAATTTTGTAAAAAAATTCACGGATTAAAAACTATGGTTTTGCGGAGATGTTTACGGACTAAAAGGGCGATAAAATCGCCTTTTTATGTTATACTGACTGTGTATGATTTGGTTTAAGATTTTACTGATAATTTTGGTGGCCGCACCTTTCATAGCGATTGCAGTGGTCCTCTATTTACAACTCATCAAATATGTCAGTGCCAGGAACAAAGAAGATAAGGTGAGGAGAAGATGAGGGGACTTTTTATTACGCTCGAAGGCGGTGACGGTGCCGGCAAATCCACGCAGATAAGAAATATAGAGAGCTTCTTCGATAAGAAGGGGCTCGTTGTTGTTCATACGAGAGAGCCGGGCGGCACGCCCATCAGCGAAAAGCTGAGAGACATACTGCTCGACAGCGGAAACCTCGAGATGCATGCCGTGACAGAGATGCTGATATATGCTGCATCAAGGGCCCAGCACGTAAGAGAGCTGGTTAAACCCGCACTTGAAAAGGGCCATATAGTAGTCTGCGACAGATTCCTTGATTCATCCATTGCATATCAGGCATACGGAAGAGGCCTCGGTGATATGGTGGACATCGTCAACTCGTATGCCACAGACGGACTTACACCGGACATCACATTCTGGATGGATATCGATCCCAAGGAAGGAAAAGAAAGGGTCTCAAAAATGGGAGATTTCGACAGGCTCGAGATGGAGCAGATGGATTTCCATTACAAGGTCTACGGCGGATACAAAGCCCTCTCCGAGAAGTATCCCGGGAGGATAAAGAGGATAGATGCATCAAAGTCGGTAGAGGAAATATCCGAAGATATAGAGACGCACCTTATTGAACTTTGCAGCAGAAAGGGGCTTTAGAAATGAGGAGCCTTGAAAGCCTGGTGCATAACATAACAGAGGGCAGGGACGGATCTCATGCATTCATAATAGAAGGAAGAGCGGCAGAGGGCCGGGACATGTTTGTGAGAGACCTGATCAAGGGACTCGGATGCAGCGAAATAGATGTTGTATCCATGAACAGAAGCGGCAAAACAGGATATCTGAAAGATGATGCGCTGCCCTTCATGGAAAGGCTGGGCATGAGTCCTTACGGCAAATACCTCGTGGGCATAATAAATGATGCGGAGCTTATGAGCGATGTGGTTCAGAATAAACTCCTCAAGACCCTTGAGGAGCCTTCGGAGGGAGTGCTGATACTGCTTGCTACATCAAGAAGCGATGAACTCCTCAGGACGGTCAAATCCAGGTGCAGCCTCGTGAGGGTGCAGGAGTTTGAGGGCTACGGCGATGAAGAGGATGAAAAGCGGACCGAAGATCTGATGGCAGGCGTCATGATGCTGCTGACCGGAAGGGATGCTTTTTACGAATTCAGGGAATTTCTGGATAAGAATATAAAGACCAACGAAGATGCGCTTGAGTTTATAGCCTCGGCAGAGGACAGGCTCAGGAAATCCATGACGGAGGGAAAGGGGATAAACCTGTGCGCGGACAGAATAGAGACCGCGGAGAAAACCGCCATGGACATCATAAAGGGAATGGATAAAAACAGAGCTCTCAAGAGATTGTATCTCGAGTTCTGCGACAGCAGGACGCACAGAGCCTAAAATACAGACAGGAGACAGAGACATATGGTAGAAATCGTAGGCGTCGGTTTTATGAAAGCCGGCAAGACATATTACTTCGACCCCAAGGGCGAACAGTATGAACTGGGAGACATGGTGATAGTCGAAACCGCAAGGGGAATGGAGCTCGGTCACATACTCATCGCAAACAAGGACATAGACGAGTCGGAACTGGTGGCAGAGCTCAAGCCGATAGAAAGAAAGGCGACAGACCAGGATCTCGAAAGATATCACAGGAACCTCGAAAAGAGGGACGATGCAATGAAAGTCTGCGCCGAGAAAATCGAAAAGCACGGACTCGACATGAAGCTCATAGATGCTGAGTTCATGATAGACGGAGCAAAGATAGTATTTTACTTCTCGGCAGACGGCAGAGTGGATTTCAGAGAGCTGGCCAAGGACCTGGCAGGCCACTTCAAGACCAGAATAGAGCTCAGGCAGATCGGAGTCAGGGATGAGGCGAGGATGCTCGGAGGCATAGGAATATGCGGCAGACCGCTTTGCTGCAGCAAGTGGCTGAACGACTTCCACCCCGTTTCAATCAAGATGGCCAAGCAGCAGAACCTCTCTCTCAATCCGGCTAAAATATCCGGAAGCTGCGGCAGGCTCATGTGCTGCCTGAACTTCGAGGATAAGACATATAAGGAACTCAGAAAGGGCATGCCAAAGGATAACGAGCGTGTTGAGACACCGGACGGAGTGGCCAAGGTCATAAAGGTGGACTACTTTGCGGGAAAGATTAACACCCGCGCAATCGAAACCGATCCCGAGACGGGAGAGGAAATCTTCGCTCAGGAGATTAAGTCATATACCAGGGATGAAATCAGAAGAAAGGGCAAAAAAGACAAGCCCGGTCAGGTGGAGGAACCGCAGGACATTGACGAGCCTGAAGAAACCGACGACATACCCGACAATATCGCCGAAGATGAAGCCCGCGAACTTGAGCAACTGATGAAAGAGTTTTAAGCCTCTTTCCTTGAACAGCAGGGCACTTGCCTATATAATTGAAGCAACATCAAACCATGCCCCCGGCGGCATGGAAAAAGTAACAAAAAGGAGAGATTTTTATGATTACAGTAAGCATAAAAGGCGTTCTTATAGGAGTGCTCCTCATAGCGCTTATCGTACTGGTGGTTTTCCTGATTGTGATGGTTTCAAATGTGACCGACACGATTAAGAAGGCAAATGCGATTCTCGACGGCGGCACGGCTGCTGCAAGCAGTGCAAAGGCAAAAGTCGATGAGGTGGGTGCTGCAGCAAGAGAAAGTGCTGCCAAGGTAAGCGGCACAGCAGAGCTCGGCGTTCAGGTCGCCCAGAATCTGTTAAATAAAATAGTCAAATAGCATGGAATAAGGAGAGAAGATCATGACATTAACGATTAACCAGATTCTCGTATTCTGCCTTATAGCCGTGCTTGTTGCATTCTTAGTTGAAATGGGCATACTGGTCAAGCACGCTATACCTCTTATCAAAAAGAGCAAGGCTCTCGTTGAAAGCAGCAACAAGGCAGTCGAAGACGTAAAAGGAAGAGCAGACGAAATAAGCGATGGAATTTCAAACGCCATAAGCAGCATCGCAGCTGACGCGCATCCCGCACTTAAAGCGCTCGGAGCAGTTGCGGCAGGACTTACTGCAATCAACTCTATAGGAGCTGTCGGCAAAGGCCTCGCAATCAAGAGCGGAATTCTCGCTGCGATAGCAGGCGGCAGAAGCACCAGGATGGCAAAGAAAGAAATCAAGAAATCCAGGGAAGCCATCAAGCAGATGAGAAAGCAATCCAAGATAGAGAAAAAAGCCATGAAGGAATCCATGGCTCTTGAGAGAAAAGCGGCTGAGGCAGAGATTGCTGCAGCCAGGATCAGCGCCAGGATGGAAGGCCGCGCTCAGGCAGCGGCGGCCCGCCAGAACAAGCAGCTTGCAAAGAAGGCTGCCAGGAGCGATCTTAGGGCCCTGAAATATGAGCGCAAGCTCGCAAAGAAGATTCGCAGGGCACAGAAAAGGGTCGGGACGGCATAAAAATATAAGTTACAGGAGATTATAAATGGCAAAAATACTTGTCAATAACAGCGGCCCTCTCCACGGAGAGGTCAAGATAAGCGGAGCCAAGAATTCAGTGCTTCCGCTTTTGGCTGCTACGATTCTTACCGATAAACTCTGCGTGATTGAGGATGTCCCCAATCTCGCAGATGTTTCTGTTATGAAAAGAATACTCGAAAAGTACGGTGCCGATATCGATGACAAGGAATCCGGAGTAATCAGGATTCGGACACCGGAGATTAAATCCTGCGAGGGGGATAAGGACCTCGTTCAGGAGATGAGAGCATCCATATTTACAATGGGACCTCTGCTCGCAAGGCACGGAAAGGTTATCATGCCTCTTCCGGGCGGCTGCACCATCGGCAAAAGACCGATAGATCTTCACCTAAAAGGGTTCAGAGCACTCGGAGCCAAGGTGACGGAGGACATTGAAAACGAAATGGTAACTGTCGAACTCGGACCCGAGGGACTGGTGGGAGATGCCATCTACCTTGACTTCCCGAGCGTGGGCGCCACAGAGAATATCCTGATGGCGGCGACCCTTGCAAAGGGCACGACCATAATAGAAAATGCCGCAAAGGAACCTGAGATTATCGACCTTGCAAACCAGCTGAACAAAATGGGAGCAAAGATCAAGAGCGCTGGTACGGACATGATCCGCATCGAAGGCGTCGAGAGCCTGTCAGGCTGCGTTCACGAGGCTATCCCCGACAGAATCGAGGCAGGAACATTCCTCCTCGCTGCTGCAATCACCAGGGGCGACATCCTCGTTAAAAATGCGATTCCGGGTCACGTAAGACCTATAATTGCAAAACTCAGGGAATGCAATGTCGACATAGACGTAAGGCCGGAGGGCATTTATGTCGATGCAAGAAACAGAGATCTCGTGGCCACCGACATCAAGACACTTCCGTATCCGGGACTTCCCACGGACATACAGTCACCGTTCATGGCCTTTCTTACAACCGTAAAGGGCAGCAGTGTGGTCAGGGAGACGGTATTTGAAAACAGGTTTATGCATGTGGTCGAGCTGAACCGCATGGGTGCGGATATAATCACGGAAAACAGAGAAGCCAGGGTGCCCGGAGGAAAGAAACTGCACGGGGCCAAGGTAAGAGCAACGGACCTAAGGGCCGGAGCCGCCATGGTAATAGCAGGTCTTGTGGCCAGCGGCACCACGGAGATAAGTGAGATATTCCATATCGAAAGGGGATATGAGGACTTCGTCGGAAAACTCAAGTCTCTCGGTGCGGATATAATGCGCACCGGGGACAATTAGTCAGTGATCGGAGGCAGATATGTCTGACAGCCAATTTCTTAATCTCCTAGCAGAGAAATATCCCAACAGAAGAGCAGCCAGGTCTGAAATCATAAACCTCAGAGCCATACTGGCTCTTCCAAAGGCGACTGAATTCTTTCTGAGCGATATTCACGGAGAGTATGAGGCATTCCGCCATTTTGTAAGAAGCGGCTCGGGGATGATTCGCATGAGAATAGACGAGATCTTCGGTGATCTTCTTACTGAAAGCGAGAGGGACGATCTCGCTTCTCTGATTTATAATCCGGAAGCCGAAATGGCCAGGAGAGAGAAGAGCGAGGCGGATTTCGATGCGTGGTCAAAGGTCGCGATCAGAAGGCTTTTGATGGTTTGCCGGCTCGTATCCAACAAATATACGAGGTCGAAGGTCAAGAAACGCCTGCCAAAGGACTCGGCTTATATAATGGATGAGCTCCTGTTTGCCGATAACAACCCCGACAGGCACAAGTACTACGATGAGATCATCGACTCAATCATAGAATACGAATCAGGAAGGCTCTTCATACTCCAGCTGACGGAGGTCATAAGCAACCTGACCGTCGACAGGCTCCACATCATAGGAGATATTTTCGACAGAGGAGCGGGTTCTCCGGAGATTATGGACTATCTGATGGAGAATCAGGGCATAGACATACAGTGGGGCAACCACGATGTGCTCTGGATGGGTGCTGCATGCGGCAACCGGCCGTGCATCGCAACCATCATCAGGATAAACGTAAGATACAACAACTTCGACATGCTCGAGGTCGGCTATGGTATCAACCTGAGACCTCTGGCCACGCTCGCGGAGCATATCTATGCGGACGATCCCTGCGAGTATTTCAAGCCGAACGTGCTCGAAGTAAATAAATACGATCCCATTCCGCCCGAACTTGCTGCCAAGATGCACAAGATGATCTCGGTCATACAGTTCAAGGTGGAAGGCCAGGCCATAAAGGAGCATCCGGAATATCATCTGGAGAAAAGGAATCTCCTCGAGGCCATAGATTTCAAAAAAGGCACGGTCAGAATCGAGGGCGTTGAGTATCCGATGAGGGATATGAATCTGCCGACCGTGGATCCCAAGGACCCATACAGGCTGACACCGGAGGAGGAAGAGGTCATGGTTGCTCTCGAATCCTCGATCGTAAATGCCAGCAAGCTGCAGAGGCACATGGACTACCTGTACTCGCACGGCGCGCTCTACAAGGTCCTGAACGGAAACCTTTTCTATCACGGATGCATTCCGTTCGACGAGGACGGAGAGCTCAAGACCGTGGAGTTCTGCGGTCATAAATACAAGGGGGCGTCATATATCCGTATGCTCGATGAGAGAATCAGAGAAGCGAGGTTTAATCCCGAGACCGACAAGGAGCGGGCAGAGGCAGCATCCATAATGTGGTATCTCTGGCTGTCCGAAAACTCACCGCTCTTCGGCAAGGACAAGATGACGACATTTGAAAGGTACTTCATCGAGGACAAGGCCACACATAAAGAAGTCAAAGTGCCGTATTACAGCCTCATCGAAAAGGAAGAGACGGCAGATAAGATACTCGAGGACTTCGGCCTGAATCCAAAGATCGGAAAGATACTGAACGGCCATGTGCCTGTCAAGATCAAGGACGGTCAGACGCCCATCAAAGCGGGAGGAAAACTGTTCATCATAGACGGCGGAATATCCAAGGCCTATCAGAAGACCACGGGCATCGCGGGATACACTGCCATAATGACATCAAAACACATGTATCTGGCAGAGCACCAGCATTATGAGCCGCTTAGGGAGGACGGAACTCAGACCTTCCACAGGCCTACAATGCACCTGGTGGACACGGTTCCCGAGAGGTTGCTCATCAGGGAGACGGATAACGGAGAGGAGCTCCGCGAACAGATTGCAAATCTCGAGGATCTGTACGATGCATTTAAAAACGGAGATATCAAGGAGATTTATTAAAGGGGAGGACTTATGTATATAAACAGTGACCTTACTGCCATTGCAGTCATACCGGGATTACTGATTTTTGCATACGTATATAAAAAGGACAAAGTCGAAAAAGAGCCTATCGGACTTGTGATCAGGACGATTATCGCAGGTGCGGCATCATGCCTGGTCGCAGGATTTGCAGAGGGCATAGAGATGCAGTTCCTGCCGAAGTATCCACAGGGCACAATACAGTATGCACTGCTGACGTCGTTTGCCGTGGCGGCATTTTGCGAGGAAATAGTAAAATACTTAGCCATGAGGCTCTTTACCTGGAGGTACCAGGGTTTTAACTACAGGTTTGACGGCATCGTGTATGGTGTTGCCGCAGCAGTTGGCTTTGCGATTTTCGAAAACGTATCATACGTGGCGCAGTACGGTTTTCAGACCGGAATCGTAAGGGCATTTACGGCTGTGCCTCTTCACGCATCCTGCGGAGTGTTCATGGGAGTGTTCTACGCATATTCGAAGAAAGCTGCCATTCTGGGACAGTCACCTGCACGGTTTACGCTTCTCGCACTGCTGGTGCCGATGCTGCTCCACGGAGTATATGACACGATGGCATTTATGGGCGAAGCTGGAACGCTGCCTTTGCTCGTGCTGGTTGTGATAATGTACTTCGTCGTCATCAGGACCATCAACAAGATGTCCGCAGCAGACTACAGAGAAGGTTTTTATCCCAAGGCACGCAGCATAGATATAGATATAGACCGCTATTGAAGCGATATATACAAAATAAAACGGAAGGGTTTATACAGAGATAATGATCAGAACAAAAGAAGATTTCAAAGAAAAGTACAGCAGATTATCAGAAGAGATGTTCGAGCGCGAAGTCGGGCAGCTCGACAATTACGATAAAGCAGCTGTTATGGCCGCACTGATTACGGAGCAGGCCAAAAAGCTCAGGGAAGAACAGGGAAAGAGAAGCGAAGGACAGAAAAAAGTGTATTACTTCTCCATGGAGTTCCTCATAGGAAAACTGATGGAGAACTACCTCATAAATCTCGGAATCAGAGACCTTGTGGCAGAGGGCATGAAGGACTTCGGAACGGATATCGAGGATATATTCGCCTGCGAGCCGGATCCGGGCCTCGGAAACGGCGGACTCGGAAGGCTTGCTGCATGCTTCCTCGATTCAATGGCAGCACTTGGTATCTGGGGCGACGGAATGGGCCTGAGATACAAGTTCGGTCTCTTTAAACAGAGAATAGAGAGCGGCTACCAGATAGAGCTTCCGGATGCATGGCTCGATGACGGCTATGTCTGGGAGACAGCAAAACCATCGGAGGCTGTGTTTGTAAGATTCGGCGGGACCGTCGACAGGACTTACAAGGACGGTGTTATGGAGTATGAGCACAAGGACTATGACACCATAAGAGCCGTGCCGTACGATGTTCCGATTATCGGTGCCGGCGGAAAGGCCATAAACACACTCCACCTCTGGGATGCGCAGCCCGTACACGACTCCATAGACATGGGAGCGTTTAACGACGGAAGGTACAGCGATGCCATGGCAGAGCGAAGCCAGATAGAGGCCATAACGAGCATACTCTATCCGGATGACACAAACGGAATAGGAAAACAGCTGAGGCTCCGCCAGGAATATTTCCTCGTTGCAGCCGGAGTCGGCATGATCTTCAACAACTACAGATCGAAATACGGAGACGATGAATGGGATAAGATGCCGGAGCGCATCCAGATTCATATAAATGACACCCATCCTACGATGTGCATCCCTGAGATGATGAGAGTTTTCATCGACGAGATAGGACTTAAATGGGATGATGCCTGGAAAATAGTTAAGGGCACGGTTTCATTTACAAACCATACAGTGCTGCCCGAGGCTCTCGAAAAATGGAGCATACCTCATTTCCAGCAGCTCCTGCCGCGCATCTACATGATAATCGACGAGATCAATACTCGCTGGCAGAAAAGCCTGCCTGAAACGGCAGACAACTGGCAGGAGCTTTCGAGGAATACTTCGGCACTCTGGGACAACGAGGTCAAAATGGCCAATCTGTCCGTCATCGGAAGCCACTCGGTCAACGGAGTATCCGCCCTCCACAGCGATATACTCACAAAGACCGTGTTCAAGGAGTTCTATGAACTCTCGCCGGACAAGTTCAACAACAAGACCAACGGCATAAGTCACAGGCGCTTTATGATACAGTCAAATCCAGGACTTGCGAGACTCATCGACAGCAGGATAGGAAAGGACTGGCAGAGCAATTTCGGAGAGATTGAGAAAATCGGAGCGTTCAAGGACGACCACGGATTCCTCGATGAGCTTGCGGCAGTCAAGAGGGAGAACAAGCTCAGACTTGCCGCTTACATCAGGGATAATATGGAAATAGACGTCGATCCCGACTCCATCTTCGATGTGCAGGTCAAGAGAATCCACGCATACAAGAGGCAGCTCCTCAACGGATTCAAGATTCTCGACCTCTACAACAGGCTCAAGGATAATCCGAACCTTGATGTCAACAACTACACCTTTATCTTTGCGGGCAAAGCCGCGCAGGGGTATGCGTTTGCCAAGGAAGTCATCAAGTTCATCAACAGCCTGGCGGATATGATCAACTCGGATCCTGTGATCAGCAAGAGGATCAAGGTCATATTCATGGAGAATTTCCGCGTGTCAAACGCGCAGCTCATATATCCTGCGGCTGACGTAAGCGAGCAGATTTCAACCGCCGGAAAGGAAGCCAGCGGAACGGGAAATATGAAGTTCATGATGAACGGTGCGGTCACGCTCGGAACCATGGACGGAGCAAATGTTGAGATCAGCCAGCTTGCAGGCATGGACAATATCTGCATATTCGGATATTCGTCCGATGAGGTGGACAATTTCTGCAGACACGGAGGATACTCCGCTCAGCAGTGCATAGATAATGACGCCCGCCTGGGCAGGATGATCGAGCAGCTCGTGGACGGTACGTTCAGCAAGAGCAACTACAATTTCTGGGGCATACACGATGCGCTTCTCAGAAGCAACGACGAGTATTTCGTCCTCGGAGATTTTGATTCATACGTCAAGGCATTTGAAAATATGGATAAACTTTACAGCGACAAGTACAGATGGAATGCGATGTCGCTGGCCAATATAGCGAACTCTGCATTTTTCAGCAGCGACAGAACAATCAAAGAGTATGCGGAGGATATCTGGCATACAAAATAAGTAAAAGGGGAGGCTGGTAACATGAAGAAAAAACAATGTATCGCAATGCTCCTTGCGGGAGGCCAGGGAAGCAGGCTTGGAAAGCTGACGACAAATATCGCCAAGCCGGCTGTTTCCTTTGGCGGCAAATACCGTATCATTGACTTCGGATTGTCGAACTGCCTGAGTTCGGGCATCGACACGGTGGGTATACTCGTGCAGTATAAACCACTCATCCTGAACAGGTACGTCGGAACGGGCGAGTCCTGGGACATGGCTGTTCAGGACGGAGGCGTTCACATCCTGCCTCCGTACGCCGGTGAAACCGGCGGTGAGTGGTACGAGGGCACGGCAGATGCGATCTACCACAACATAGACTTCATAGATATGTATGAGCCCGAGAACGTGCTCATACTGTCAGGAGACCATATCTATAAGATGGACTACAATCTCATGCTTACCGAGCACATCGATAAAAATGCTGACCTGACGGTATCAGTAATCGAGGTTCCGTGGGATGAGGCCAGCAGATTCGGCATCATGTCAACGGATGACGAGGGCAGGATCGTCAAGTTCTCGGAAAAACCAAAGAAACCCGACAGCAACCTCGCTTCGATGGGTATCTACATCTTCAAGTGGAAGGTGCTGAGAAAAGCCCTGCTCGACGATCACGAGGATGCCAAGTCCAGCCACGATTTCGGCAAGGACGTAATTCCGAAGATGCTCGCCGACAAGAAAAAACTCTTCGTGTACAGATTCAACGGATACTGGAGAGACGTCGGTACCGTCAAGAGCTATTACGACAGTCAGATGGACCTCATGGACGATATGGAGCACATCAACGTGTTCACAAAGGATCAGAAGGTATATTCAAATTCCAACTTCTATCCGCCTCAGTTCATAGGCCCCAAGGCCAATATAAGCGACTCGCTTATCTGTAACGGCTGCACCGTATACGGCACGGTCACTCATTCCATACTGGGCTCAGGCGCAGTGGTGGGAGACGGAACGGTAATCGAGGACTCAATAGTCCTTCCGAATGCCACGATAGGCAGGAACTGCAAGATCAAAAATGCGATTATCAACGAGGGCGTGGTCACAGAGGACAACGCCGAGATAGGTGAGGCGGACGGAGACGTAATCGTGTTCGGAAGAGCCAAGCTTTCAATATAGGAAAGGGGGCAGAAGAGATGAAGACAATAGGACTTATTTCTGCTAACTACACCAGCACGGAATTCGGCGAACTTCTGGACAACAGATCGCTCGCATCGCTTCCATACGGAGGCAGATACAGACTGATCGACTTCGCCCTGTCCAATATGAGCAACTCAGGAATCACCACTGTCGGAATTATCGCTCCGTACAACTCAGGATCCCTTGTCGACCACGTGGGCATAGGAAGCCCATGGTCGCTCGGAAGAAAGAGCGGCGGACTCTTCATAATGCCGGGTTCTGCATACGGACTTCAGTCGGTGGGCAGCAGATTTCTCCTGAGAGACATCATAAAGTGCAGGAAATTCTTTGAAAGAGACGATGCTGACTACGTCATCATGACCAACAGCACGGACGTATGGAACATAGACTTCAGGCCTCTTATCAGCCAGCACGAAAAATCTCAGAGTCCTATCACAATGGTGTACAAAAAAGTACCAAAGGGAGAGGACTACCAGGGATTTTTCCTGGATCTTGATGAAGAGGGAAAAGTCAGAAACATCAATATCGAGGGATATGCATGGTCCGATTACTTTGCGGACTGCTTCATAGTGGACAGGGAGTATATGATAGATTTCATGAGCTGGTATGAGACTCTTGAGTACATGGACATGCTCCAGATCATCAGAGACAATATGGACACCATGGATATCGACAGCTACGAGTTCAAGGGCTATCTCGGAAAGATCAAGAACCCGGTGGACTTCATCAAGGTCAATCAGGACATGACGGACTACGACATACGTAACGAGGTGTTCTGCAATGATGAAAGACCGATATACACCAAAGCCCAGGACGAGGCGCCGGTATTCCACTACAAGGACGCAGACGTCAGGAATTCCGTCATCTCCGCAGGCTGCAGGATCGAAGGAAGGGTCGAAAACAGCATCATATTCCGTTCGGTCAACATCGGCAAGGACGCGGTTGTCAAGAACAGCGTCATAATGATGCATGCCGAAATAGGAGACGGCGCGGTCCTGAACAATGTAATTACCGACAAATACGTGACCATCACGGACGGAGTAAAGATATACGGAACCAAGGATGCGCCTGTGGTGCTGGGTAAGGATAAAAAGATCTGACGAAAAGGAGACTTTATGCCTAATAAAAAGAAAAACGTACTGTTTGCGGCATTTGAAGCAACACCTTTTATAAAAACTGGGGGACTCGGTGATGTAGCCGGGTCTCTTCCTGCTCATGTAAAGTCCGCGGACTACGATGCGAGAGTGATACTCCCGCTTCTGAGCTCCATACCGGAGGAGTACAGGAGCAATATGAAATACGTCATGAACTATGAGGTAAGGCTCGGCTGGAGATCGCAGTACTGCGGTCTGTTTACGCTCAGGATGAACGGCGTTTATTACTACTTCCTGGACAACGAGTACTACTTCAAGCGCTCGCAGGTATACGGCGAGTACGACGACGGAGAGAGGGTGGCCTTTTTCTCAAAAGCCGTGCTCGAGACCATAAGGCATATCAGAAAGTCATACAAAGTTGACATACTCCACTGCAATGACTGGCACACCGCCCTTATCCCGGTCTACCTGAGAGAGCACTACAACGGAGACCGCATCTACGATCCGATCAAAACGGTGTTTACCATCCACAACCTGAAGTTCCAGGGACAGTACAGCAGGTTCGTGACAGGCGATGTGCTCGGACTCAAAGGAACCCCGGCAGAAGGGCAGATGATACACAACGATGCCACCAACTATCTGCAGGGCGCAGTCATATACGCAGATGCCATAACCACGGTCAGCCCGAGCTATGCAGAGGAAATCTGCACCATGGAATACGGCGAAGGCCTCGAGGGGCTTTTCTGGTCCAGGAGCTACAAGCTCAGCGGCATCATAAACGGCATAGACAGAGACAGCTACAACCCTGCAACGGATAAGGCCATAGCCGTCAACTACAACGAAAAGAATGTTTTCGAAAAAAAGAAAGAAAACAAACTCGCGCTCCAGAGGGAGATAGGCCTCAGGGAAGACCCGGACATCCCGCTCTTTGGGATGGTGTCGAGACTGACCACACAAAAGGGGGCAAACCTCATCGCAGACCTCCTGCCGTCGTTTAAAAACCTGGATATGCAGGTGGCCGTGCTCGGAACCGGCGACGGCGCATACGAATACGCAATAGGCGATTTCGCATACAGAAACGGAGACAATTTCGCTGCCTGCATCACGTTCAACGAGCCCCTCTCACGCAGGTTTTACGCAGGATCCGATGTATTCCTGATGCCATCGCTCTTTGAACCGTGCGGACTTGCCCAGATGATCTCCATGAGATACGGAACTTTGCCACTCGTCAGAGAGACGGGCGGACTAAAGGATACGGTAAACGGCTACTGGGATGCGGGCGAAGATGCAAACGGCTTCTCGTTCAAGACATTTGACAGCACGGGCCTCTGGAATGCGGTTCAGCTCGCACTTGAGATCTATAACGATAAACCGGAGGTATGGAAGAAACTCATGCTGAACGCCATGGGCATGGACTACGGCTGGGATGCATCGGCCGAAAAATACCGCAGCCTCTATGACAGCCTGCTGCAATAAGGACAAATAATGAAGATATTACATAATTCAAGGCTAAAAGAGTACAGAGAGCCCTTTGGTGCGGCCAGAACCGGCACGAAGGTCTCTCTTTCGATTGATATCACAGACGCTGAGGTCACAAGCGTAAGAGCCATGGTATGGCGCGGTGAGGAAGTCTCCCCGGCATATTATGAGATGACAGAGACAGAGCCGGGCAGCGGCAGATACGGCACGAAATTCACCGTGCCGGATGAGGGCTGCCTGCTCTGGTATGCATTTGAAATCAAAGCACGGGGCGAAGAATCTTATACAGTCTATTACGGCAATAATAAAGACTGCCTGGGCGGCACAGGGCAGACCTACGAGTACAGCCCGGAGTGCTATCAGATTACCGTATACAAGCCTTCGGAGGTTCCGTCGTGGTATACGGACGGCATAGTTTATCAGATATTTCCCGACAGGTTTGCAAGAGATGATGCCTGGAAGGAGAGATGCATAGCCGCCAACGAAAGCGTCAATTCAAGGCGCGATGATATAAAGCGCGTGCTCCAGGAGGACTGGGACCGGGAGGCATACTACACCAGGGATGCAGAGGGTAAGGTAACCGAGTGGCCCATTTACGGCGGAAGCCTCAAGGGTATAGAAAGCAAGCTCGACTACATCAAATCACTGGGCGCGGATGCCATATATCTTAATCCAATATTTGAAGCTACCTCAAACCACCGCTACGATACAGCCGACTACATGCACATAGATCCGGCCCTCGGAACGGATGAGGATTTTGTTCATCTGGCGGAGACGGCAAAGGACAAGGGCATAAGGCTCATACTCGATGGAGTATTCAGCCACACCGGATCGGACAGCATATACTTCGATAAATACGGCAACTATCCGTCCAAAGGCACAAAGGAAAAAGGCGCCTGGAACAACGAAGATTCTCCGTACAGGAGCTGGTACAAATTCGATGAGAATGAAAAAATCGGATACAAGGCCTGGTGGGGAGTCGAAGACCTCCCTGAGGTAAACGAAAACAACGAGGATTACAGAAATTTCATACTCTCGGATGACGGAGTCATGGCTCGCTGGCTCAAAATGGGCGCATCGGGCTGGAGGCTCGATGTTGCGGATGAGCTTCCGGACTCATTCATCAAAGGATGCAGGAAGTGTGTGGATAAAGCAGCAGAGGACAGCCTCCTGATCGGGGAAGTCTGGGAGGATGCCAGCAACAAGATAAGCTACGGCGAGAGAAGGGAATACCTGCTCGGAGATGAGCTGCACGGCACCATGAATTATCCGCTTAGGACCATACTGCTCGACTACATTAACTATACTATCGGCTCAGGCTACGCTGCAGAGCAGCTCACTAGCCTCGCCGAGAATTATCCGAGGGAGCATTTCTATGCTGCACTTAACCTCATAGGCAGCCACGACAGGGAGAGGATACTCACTGCCATGGCAGGATATGAGGACTACAATTCTGCAGTCAGAAAGGTGAAAGTGCTCTCGGCCCTGCAATATACGCTTCCGGGAGTGCCGTGTCTCTACTACGGGGATGAAGCAGGCCTCATGGGAGGACCTGACCCCGCCAACAGGAGCGGATTTCCGTGGGGACGTGAGAACAAGGATCTCGCCTACCACTACAGGATGCTCGGGATTTTGTATAAGGAACATCCTGCGCTCAAAGACGGAGAATTCACCATGCTCTCCGGCAGAGACGGAATATCCGATGACATATTTGCTTTTGTCAGGGAGGGTCACGGTGAGAAGCTGCTCGTCCTGGCGAGCAGGAGCTACGATGACGCTGCAGTAGACCTGTCCGGCATCGAAGCTCTCAAGTGCGGATACGCACTTGAACTTCTCACGAGCGAAGAGATGAGCACTGATGAAAACGGAAGCGTCGGCAGAATTAATATGGACAGGCTTTCCGTAAAGATTATTTGCCTCAGGGATGAAGCTCCGAAAAGGCAGGATTTTGAAAGATCTGCAGGCGTCATATGCCACATCAGCTCGCTCGAGCAGCCCATGCTCGGCGCACCTGCAAGAGAATTCGTGGATTTCATAGCAGATGCCGGATTCAAAATATGGCAGATACTGCCGCTCAATCCATGCGGAACTGGCGGTTCACCGTACAGCAGTCGCAGCACATTCGCCGGAAATCCGGATTTTATAAATCCGGATGAGCTGCCGGACAAGGAAGGGTTTAAGGAATTCGCCAGGACTAATTCCGACTGGCTTACGGAATACGCCGTATACACGGTGCTCAGAGAAACAAACGAAGGAAAACCGTGGCAGGAATGGCCTGAGGATGAACAATTCGGAGATGCACATGAGATACTGCACAATCTCAGTCCGGAACTTTCAAAGAGGGCATATAATCTGATGCGTGCGCAGTACGCCTTTGACGTTCAGTGGCGCGAACTGAAAGAGTATGCCAACAGCAAGGGTATAAGCATAATGGGTGACCTCCCGATGTTCATGGCAGCCGAAAGCGCGGACGTCTGGGCGAACCGTGAGGTGTTCAGACTCAATGAGGACGGCAGTAAGAGCGTTCACGCAGGTGCTCCGCCTGACGCGTTCACAGGAGAGGGTCAGGACTGGGGCAATCCCCTCTACGACTGGGATTATCTTAAAGAGACTGATTATGACTGGTGGCTGAGGCGCATCAGGCAGTGTGCAGAGCGCTACGACATCTTAAGGATAGACCATTTCCGAGGTCTTTCCGAGTACTATGCGATTCCGGATGACGGCAAAGTAACGGACGGTGTCTGGCAGCCGGGACCCGGACTTGAGCTTTTCAGAGCTATAGATAATATGCTCAGAGATGAAAAGCTGACGCTGAGACTCCTCGCGGAGGATCTTGGCATGCTGGATAATGCAGTGACTAATCTCACAGAGCTCACAGGCATCCCGGGGATGGATGTCTGGCAGTTCTCCGCATTTGAAATGCTGGATATGGATCCCGCCAAAGCCTCAAAACGTGCCTTTTACACAGGAACCCACGACAACGACACACTCATGGGATTTGTAAAAACATATCTGGGTGAGAATTGCAGCAACGAGGATGCAGTAAGGGAATCAATACGCATAATCAAGGAGATATACAAAAGCCCGGCGTGTCTTGCGATGCTTCAGATACAGGATGTATTCTTCCTCGGAAGCGATGCAAGGATGAATGTGCCGGGAGTTCCGGAAGGTAACTGGACATGGAAGCTACCTCGCGGGGCAGTCAATCCGGATTTTTCTGAGACAAACGAGGTAGCGGGCTGGTTCAGAAGCCTGGCTGACGAAACAGGGAGATAAAGGGAGAGATAAATGGATATTCTGAAGAAGACAAGCTTTACAAACAGGATAATCTGGATAATTCTCGTATTCGGATTTTGGTATATATTAGTGGGCTCGGTCCTGACCGCACGTTTTGACAAACTGGTGATCGATGCAAATACGCAGTCAGATGCTCTGGTTTTCGTGCTTGAAATGTACACAGGCACAATAATGACCATAATAGCATTTGCCCTGCTCTGTCTCTTCAGAAAGAACAGGGACATAGGAAAGATGATGCTCCCAAACAGAAAGACGCACTCCTGGAGCCTGCTCGTAGCTGGACTCCTGCTGGGATTTCTTACGAACTTCTTCTGCATCCTGTGCGCCATGATACACGGAGACATCAAGCTGACCTACGATTTCTCCTCAAGCGGCATACCGCTCATGCTGTTTGCACTGCTCTCGGTATTCTTTCAGAGTTCGTCCGAGGAAATCTGGTGCAGGGGCTTTATGTATGAGCGCATAAATGTGCACTATCCGCTCTGGGTGGCTGTGGTGGTAAACGGCGTTCTTTTCGGCCTCCTTCACAGTTTCAACCCGGGGGTCAGCGTCATGGCCATAGTGGGCATATGCATCACAGGCCTGTCATATTCACTGCTGCGCTGGTATTCCGGCAGCATATGGACATGCATGGGTATACACACGATGTGGAATTTCACGCAGAACTTCCTCTTCGGACTACCTAACAGCGGACTCGTATCCGAGGTCTCTGTATTTCACCTGGACGGAGCAGCAGGTGTCAGCAACCTTTTCTACGACTTCGAATTCGGAGTTGAAGCGGCGCTGCCGGCCATCTTCATCGACGGTCTGCTCGGCATCATAATACTGCTGCTGGCAAAGAAAAACGGACGTCTCGGAGAGCTCCTGGCAACCAAAGAAAAGACCGCAGAGCTCACAGGCGTAGTGCCCGCTGAGGTACGCTACCCGGAAAAGAAAGACAAAGAAGAGCTATACATCGAGGTATAAAAAACTACAACTATAAATAATACAATTAATCGTTGATAATATAATAACGAAGGAATATAATGTGTGCAGCACGGAAACCGAATTACTGGTTTTGGTTTCCTAACTACTGAGGCACACATTTTTTCTTTTGTGCCGAAAGGTATTTACCAAGGAGGTATAAGTATTATGTTATTTCAACTTTACAGCGAGCATGCCGTAATGCAGATTATAGGCTGGGTGCTCGTTTTTTGCGGACTTATCGCAATGAATGAAATCGGCCGCAGGACCAAGCAGGGCGGCATGATCGTATTCGTGATCATCCCGACCATCCTGACAGTTTATTTCATACTTGCACACCTCGGAATGTTCGGCGGACAGAACAACCCGACAGTTGCATATATGGACGGCTGGTTCCACTACTTCAAGCTCTATGCTGCGGACATCGGATGCGTAGGCTTCATGATGATCAAGTACAAATGGGGAATCGGCAAAGAAAAATGGTTCAAATGGTTCCCGTGGTTCATCGTTGCAGCCAACATCATGATTGCAAACGTATCGGACATGGAATCCGCACTTGCTGCATACTCCATCACAGGAAACCTCTCCGGTGCATGGTGGGCATCCAACGAGGGAGTATTCATCTACGGCGGATGGTGGAATGTAGTTAATGCCATCGCAGGAATGATCAATATCTTCTGCATGACAGGCTGCATCAACCTTCTCACATCAAATGATAAAAACAAGTCAGATATGCTCTGGCCGGATATGACCATCTGGTTCATCGTGGCATACGACCTCTGGAACTTTGAGTACACATACCTCAATCTTCCGACACATACATGGTACTGCGGAGTCGCACTCCTGCTCGCACCGACATTTGCAAACGCACTCTGGAACAAGGGTGCATGGATCCAGAACCGTGCCAACACACTGGCCATCTGGTGCATGTGGGCTCAGGTGGTTCCGGGCTTCCAGCTCTCCAGCAGATTCGCTGCTGCTCTCCCGTCAGTTTACGGCGGAGCTACGGCAAACGGAATCACTGCAATGGATCTCTATGAGAAAGCCATCACACTTTACAACACAGGTGCAGGAAAGACCGCACAGGCAGGTGAGATTATCTCAGGCATGGGTATCACTGCAGATCCGAGAGCACAGGGCGTGGTCGCAATTCTCGCAATCGCTGCCAACGTAATCTGCATCGCAGTCATCATCAAACGTTCCATCGAAATGGGCAAGAACCCATACTCCAACGATGTATTCGCAGGTACGAAGGACTACGAAGAAGCTATGGCAAGAGCCGAAGTTGCTTAATTGACAGATGGCTAAGAGAGTAGTTGCTGCTATTATCGAAAAAGATGGTAAGATATTCGCCACCCAGAGAGGTTATGGCGACTGGAAGGGCTGGTGGGAATTTCCGGGCGGAAAAATAGAACCCGGAGAGACTCCCGAAGAGGCTCTTGTAAGGGAAATCCGCGAGGAACTCGACATTGGGATAGCCATTGACCGGTTTTATACTACAGTGGAGTATGATTATCCGGAGTTCCATCTCGAGATGGATTGTTTCCTGTGTCACATCACAGAGGGAGAACCAGTGCTGCTGGAGCATGATGCTGCAAAATGGCTTGCAAAGGATGAACTCAGCAGCGTAAAGTGGTTGCCGTCGGATGTTGAACTCATAGGACAACTGAGCGGAGATTGACGTCAAAGTCATCGAAGTCCCTCGGTGAAATAATTAATATTTTACAGAAACAGATTCGCACATTATGACGAATAACACGAAAGTGCAGTAAGTTAAAAGCGAAGCCTACCGCACCATCCAGGGCGGTGGTGCCCGCATCAACGGCACTCAGATCACCGACAAGAGATATGCGTTCACCGAGGCC
>ONJG01000001.1 GCA_900318105.1 uncultured Eubacteriales bacterium | reverse complement strand
GCTCTATAGCTGTCGGCTGGGCTTAGTAGTGCCCGCCGCCAGCGCGGGTCTCTCTGAGCAGACTCGCGCAAGAGAAAAGCCTCGACCGTTTGATCGAGACTTTGTCTACAGTCTGAGCCTGCCAGCGATGGCAGGCCTTTATCATCTTTGATAATCTGAATGCGTTTTATTTCGGAATCTGATTCCTTCCGCCTTTAAGGATATCGGTAATTCCGAGTACTGCTATAACAGCTGACAGGACTATTACCCACATTGAAGTGCTGTGACATGCCATTCCCTCCATCATGCACATACCTATTACCTTCGTAAAGGTAAGTGGCATAATTATGGCTGCTGTTATGGCAGCAATCTGTATTTTTTTACGGGAAGATGCTTCAACGAAAAACATCGTCACAATAATTGCAATCAGAACAAGCGCAATCATAAGAACCGCTTGCGAGGAAAACCAGCACTTCATGTGTGTCTGATTCCCGTTCGCAAGATCCAGCAGGCCGGTGCACACCGGCGCCCATATCTTCTCTGCTCCTATTATTGCAAGTGCAAGCACTGTCTGAATGATTGGTATAATCTTCTCTCTCATCATAACCTCCGATCGCTTTTAACTATATTGATTTCAGAATTCCATCCGACAGACTGTATTTCTTTGTGGCATCATCAAGCCACTTGTCATTATGAGTCACCATTATTACTGCCGCACCTTTTCTGCACTCATCTTTCAGCAAATCTATGACCTTCTGTGCCCACTTTTCATCCAGATCATTAGTGGGCTCATCGGCCAGTATCAGTTTTGGTGAATTGATAAGTGCTCTTGCGACCATCGCTCTTCTCTTCTGTCCGCCCGACAGCTGATAAGGCAGGTAGTCTGCTCTGTCATCGAGTCCGAGCTTCCTGAGGTACTCTTCTGCTTTTGATTCGTATCCTTTTCTGCCCTTTCCCGTTCTCTCGGCAAACTCAAGATTCTCCTTCAAAGTAAGAGCCTGTATCATATTGCTGTCCTGGAAAACAAAACCTATCTCCCGAGCACGCATGTCTGTCAGCTCAGCCTCGCTGAGTTCAGCAGTGTTTCTTCCGTTTATGATTAAATCCCCCGCATCGCTTTTAAGAAGGCTGCCGATGACATACAGGAGAGTGCTCTTTCCCGTGCCTGACGGACCTTCGATTACGATGAAGTCTCCGGATTGTGCTTCAAGGTTTATATCACGGAGAGGTATAACCTCCTCCCCTTTGTTGTATTTCTTCTCTATTTTTTTCAGTTCGCAAATCATCAGTTCACCTCGCCCTGTGTTATGGCCGCCTGCGGCTCGAGTGATGCACTTTCAGCTGCCGGTCTCAGAGCTGCTGCAAAACATATAACGACAGCCAGCACCACTCCGAGTACCCCTGCAAGGACAGTCATTTCCGGACTCCACACCGATGGTGGCAGTTTAAATGTCTCCTGAATATGACTCATTACCGGGTTTAACACGAGGCATGCTGCTATACTTCCTATAGCTCCTCCTATCAGAGCCATGGTGCAGGCCTCGCCAAGTATAAGACCAAATACGGTCTTTTTCTGAACGCCTATGGCCCTCATAAGACCGGTTTCCTTTTTCCTGTCTTTTGCAAGCGCGCTGAATCTTCCGACAAGCGATAAGACAGCTACAGCAAGAAGAGCTATCCAGACAGCGAACATAACCGCAGATGTATTACTTAACTGCTCCTGGAGTGAAGCGACAGTATCTGAAGTTGCTATGCATTCTGCATCTATGTCGGTGAACAGAAAATCATTGGCGAATACGGCCGGCTCGACTCCCTCATCCAGCTTAACCATGATTGCAGATATGAGCCTCGATGAATCGCTTCCTTCGGGAATAACATCCAGGTTTTCGGATTCTTCCGTTATTGTCCTGGCTCTGTCGATTCTCATAAAGACTGTATCATCCATACCCGTGCCCGTGGGATAGAGTTCACCTGCAACGTGGAAAAGCTTATTCAGAACCCTGCTTTCTTTACCCACATAATCTGTGAAATTACCTCCGAGCACAATATCGTTTTCACCTAACTTGTCATACTCTCTCTTGTTCATCAGGGCCTTTAAAATGAAGTCGCTTTCCGGATCGAATCCAACCAGCCTCATGGATGTGCCGAAATCACAGCAACCTCCGTCCACTGTCTGAGAGAAGAACTGCGGGCTTACTTCAGCAACTCCGTCCAGCTTCTTTACTTCATCCATTATCCCAATGTCCATATATACGCTTTCGGGATTTGAGGTAAACAGCAGGCTGTATCCGTCAATATCAGCTCCTGTAGGTACGATTATCGCATCTGCGCCCAGCCTCTCGCTGCTCTTGTTCAGCCCCTGCCTTGTGGTGACGAAAACACCGAAAATAAGTACAAATGTAAAGACCGTAAGCGCGGTAATCGCAATCGTCAGTATTGACTGATTTTTGCGTCTTGCTATGTTATTCCATATCAGATGAATCATTTTTATATTATGAACCCCAATCACATTTCGTGTTTTACCTGAATTAATAAGTGAGAGCCCTGATTATTCAGGGCTCTCATTTAAACCGTTAAACAGTATTATTACTCAGCCCTAGGTGCAAAAGTAATCTGTACGATTGTACCGTCTTCAGGAACTACTTCGTCATTTCCGAAGAACTGCTGTTTTTTGGTGTTTTCGATTACACCATAGCCGTATGCAGCATTGGAAACGATACCAACCGGGCAGGACTCGATGCAGAGGATGCATCCTGTGTTGGCAGCATAAGCCTTCTTGATGTTTCCGCCGAATCTCCAGTCGCCAATGTATTCTTTTCCGTCACCTGTCTTGATGCACTTTTCGAAAGGTACAGGCTCATCCTGTCCTTCCCATGTGACAGTAACGCTAAGCGGCTGACCCTCGATGATGGCATCATCTTCGCAAGGTACAGGCAGGTTGTCTCCCGGCTCAAAACCGGCAGCGATCATCTGACCGTAGAAATCCTTCTCTGAGCAGAGTCCTCTGAAGATGCACTTCTCACCATTGGATCCGTCCTTGAATACAACACCGTGTCTGCTGTTCTCTGTGAAGTACTTACCATTAACCTGAGCATAAACAGTTACTGTCTGCTTTGCAGTATCGGTTATGATCTGTGAGTAATCTGTCTCTTCTGCTGCAGTCTCCTCAGTAGCTGTTTCGGATTCAGCCGGCTCTGAAGACTCTGTCTGGCTTCCGCCGCAGGCTGTCAGTGCAAAAATCATTGCTACTGCGATCGCAAATGCAAAAAACCTCTTTTTCATTGAAATTGCTCCTTTCAACTTATAAAAATTATTTTATATAATAAAGCTCACGCCTTATTATCTCTCTTCGCTGTCTCCCAGATATTTCTTCCTGATAAACCATCCGAGAAACAGTACAAGTACCAGCAGTCCCGCGGCAATTCCGAAGTAAAGCATTTTGTTGCCTTCGGATGTAAAGCCTGCGGTCCCTATTGTATAGAGGGCAACTCCCGGTATCATAAACATGAATGTATATAACGAATAATGTGCCAGCTTCATGTCCGTAATCCCATAAGCAAAATTCTGGATGTTATACGGAAAAATCGGAACGAGCCTTGTTATGGCGAGCAGCACTATGTCGCTTTTTCCGACATCATCAAAAAGCAGTTTTTTGAGAGTTTTGTTTTTCTCTACCATCGGTTTGATGGAGTCCTGCAAAAAGAACCTGCCGACGATGAATGCTATTATCGCGCCGAGCGTGGTGGCTATGAGGCAGAACAGTGTCCCCCACCACGGTCCGAAGAGCACACCTGCCAGTATGGCAAATGTCACTCCGGGCAGCGCCAGTACAACACATGCAACAATCGTAATGCCCATGTATATCAGTGCAGCCAGTGCGAAATGATCATGTATCATGGATGAGAGAAACTTCAGGTTCTCTGAGTTGCTCAGATACTTTGACCATCCGAATATGTGATTGAGCACGAGTATGGCAGCAATGATGATGCAGAATATTATCAGTTTTGTATTCTTGCGGATCCAATCCATCTCGCTTATATCCGCCTATGCTGCGCTTGTATCCTCAGCTTTGCTGCTATTATCGGCACACTTGTCTTCTGTTGCAGCAGGCAGGGTTCCTTCTTCCGGGCTCTTGCGGAGATTCATAAATACCACCAGGGCCATTCCCACAATTGCGAAGATAAGAATAAACGTATTTATGGTGTGGAAGCTAACGTCACTGCTGAGCATGAATCCTTCACGGATCCTGGATGCAGGTGTGATGAAGAGACCCTTTGTGCCGATCAGGAGCGCCTGCAGTATCACATTGACTGCAACATTGGTCACACTGAACTTGATGCCGACATTGAGTCTCTTGATAAAGTACAGTACAACTGCGAGAATCAGCCAGAGTCCGATGAATATCCAGCCCATGTTAATGCGCATGTTGAGCCATGCCCATTTGCCGAGAATAATCGAGAGTGTCATGGCGATAAATGCTGCGGCATATGTTTTTGTGACACACTGTGTCCAGTTGAATTTGGGCTTCACATATACTTCGCCTGCTGCCTCAGCAGCTTCCTGTTTTTTCTTTTCATTTGCCTGATAGACCTGTCTGATGAGGACAACCAGTATAGCAAGTGCAAAGAGGCAAAGCAGTCCGATGAACATTTTCTGGGCACCACCGGTAAGCATGCCGCCGACATATGAGTATACGACGCATGCCGGAAGCTGTCCCACTCCTGTTGCTATGAAAAAGCTCCAGAAGTCCATGGCAGTGAGGCCGGCAGCATACGATACAACGTCAAACGAGATAAACGGAAGAAGTCTTGCAATCAGTATGCACTTGGTGCCGTATTTCTCGAAGAACTGTTCCACGGAAAGCAGTGCGCCTTTGGTGCATATCTTCTCCACGATGTCTCTTCCGAGTATTCTTGCGATATAGAAGCAGAGAACGGCACCTGCCATGGATGAAGCCCATGAAAGGATGCAGCCCTGCCACCAGCCGAAGAGGTTGGCGTTTGTAAGTGTAATGAAAAAAGCAGGAAGCGGTGCGGCGAGCGACTGGAATATCATCAGAAGTGAGGATATCAGCATAGCCCATTTGCCATACTTGGCTATGAACTGTCTCATCGCCGAAAAGTTACCGGTTCTGAACATCTCCAGCACGCTGTTTACCCATTCATGTACGCTCGGCACCATGAAGTAAATTGCAACCAATGCCAGGAAAAAGCCGATAACTATGAGCTTTCCTACCCAGGGATTTTTCTTTTTTGCGTTTTCTTTGTCTTCTTTAATTGCGGCTTCGATTTCCTCATCTGTTATGTGCCTTTCTCCGAAGCCTTCTTTTACTGCATCTTCTGTTTCTGTTGCTTTCTTTTCAGCATCAACTGACTCAGGTTTTACCTTAGTCTCTGTCTTTTTAGCCATTTGTAATCCTTCTTTCTATTGAAATTGCTCTTGTTTCAAAAACGCTTCAAGGAAAAGCATTTTTTTGACAATTAATTCTATCAATGCTTAATCGGTCACACAAATTGATGAAACAAATAATAGTCCACATAAGTATGGACTATCATTATACGTTAACAACTGATTCTATACGTGTTATAAACCTGTCGCTCAGGTATTCATCAAGTTTTTTTGATGTACTTTCATTCATGATATCTTTATCCGAGTCCCTGTACTGCACCCACGCCATGGCGCACCAGCTCATTCCTCTGAGACATGTGACCGGTATCAGAAGCTTGGTCCTCTCCCTGAGGCCACCCACATCAAATCTGTCTGAAACAGCATTTTCATAAGAATTCAGGAAGTTCTCCACCGTCCTGTCATCGAATATCACGTCTGTCTTCCAGAATGTCGTGGTCGGTGCCAGAAAATGTGCAAGATCCTGAGCGGGATCTCCGTACAGAGGTTTCTCCCAGTCCACCAGGCTGACTTTGGGATGCGATCCTTTTGGGGTATCTACCAGGAAATTTGTGGAATTGAGCTCGGTATTGATGCAGCAGCAGTATGAAGGTGCTTGTTCGTGTTCTGAAAGCTCCCACGCAGCATCCAGCAATCTCCTGAGCCGTTTCTTTTTATCTGCTGAGGGCAGATCCGAGTCAATATATACGGAGAGCATATCCTCGCATTCACTGAGAATGGCTTTGATTGCTGCCTCGGGTGCAATCAGTCTGTCCGCGCCTGTAGGCAGTGCATCGGGCTCTGCCTTTATGGTGTCATGTCCGGATATTTTCACTGAATGGATGTCCGCCAGACATTCGGCTGCTCCCTTAAGCTCCTCTTCGGAATTGTAATTCAGTGCTCTTCCCGGGATGTAATCCATTACCAGAACACCCCCTCCCGGGGCTTCCGAAGAGCCATCGACGTAATGGACGTGAGCTGTGCGGCCGGATTGCTCCAGAAGTCTCAGAGCATTTGCCTCATATTCTATCTGATGGATGAGATGCATCTGGCTGCCGTAATTAATGCGAAGTACCAGTCCCCTGCCATCAATGGGATGAGTAAAATAATAATTTCTGTTATATTCTCCCTGCGCCAGGACTTTATACTCTTCCACGGGCTCTTCCGGCAGGCCCATACTTTTCCTGTATTGTTTATTTAATATATAGTTTCTAATTTCCTTGTCTGTCTGATTCATGATTTGGTTTTCTATCTTATATCCTTGTACATCCTGGATATTTCCTCTATATCTGTTCCGGATCTGTATTTTCTTCTGAGGCTCCACATCCTGTACTCCGTCTTCAGGATGGAAAACGTGCTGCTTCCGTATCGGCGTGCGGATGTGCTTATCCTGTGCTTGGTCCTTCCGGGTTTAATGCCTGCAGAGAGAAGTCTGCGCGAGAATTCATAGTCCTCCATTATCGGCAGCTCCGGAAACATCCCCATATCAAAGAAGAGCTCCCGCCCGATAAAAATGCCCTGATCACCGAACGGCAGTCCCCGCCTCCACGCTCTGTGATTGGAAATCAGTCTGTTTGTGAACATAAAGAAATTTGATGAATTAAACTTCACACCAAAACATCCGTATTCCATTTCTGATATGCATTCACGTATCTCATTAAGTGCATTGGGAGGAAGCACGCTGTCGCAGTGCAGGAAGAAAAGAACATCCCCGCTGCTCTTTTCAGCTCCGAGATTCATCTGCGCCGCCCTTCCCTTGGCTCCTGAAATAACGGTAAAGCTGTCTCCTATTATACTTAATGTGTCGTCGCTGCTTCCACCATCCACAAATATTATCTCTGCGCTGCTCCGGTACTGCATCAGCTGATCGCACATTCTGCGAATGGTAGTGGCTTCGTTGAATATAGGCACGATTATGGATATTTTGGCATTTGCCTTGATAAACTTCCCCGTCTCAGAGTTCCTGAGCCTTCGGTCCGTTCTCATTCTGCGAAGAAATCCTGCCAGATCGCTCCTGTCATCCATATCATGGTATGTGTCTGTAAAAGCAAATGTCAGACCGGCCTTTTCGAGTGATTTTACGGTGTCTTCCATTACGCTGCTTCCGCCGTAGTGTTTCACATCAAAGGTCTCCCTGTGCAGTGCGCTCATGCCCACCAGGTAATAGCCTCCGTCTGCTGTTGGACCCAGCACCACATCGTCTCCGTCCAGCCTGTCAAATGCCGTTTCTACGGATTCAGCTCTCAGTTCAGGTATATCAGTGCCTATGAGGATGAGCTTTTCATATCCCATGTCGAAGGCATCACCGAGAGCGCAGTACATGCGGTGACCCAGGTCTTCCCCCCTCTGTTCAATGTATTTTGCAGAATCGCCAAATACAGATCTGAGTTTATTTGGTTCTCCCCCTGTAAAAGACACTATAATATCCGCATCGAGCTTCCGGACTTCTTTGTAAATATCCCTTATAAAGCTCAGATGCAGATCTGCACACTGTCCCGATTCGTAGTACGGCATCATCCTGGTCTTTGTCTTTCCGGCCACAGGTTCCCGCGTAAAAACTATCAGGGCATTTTCTTTTCTCTTTATATCATTGCGTTTCATCTGTGATTACTTGAATTTCGTGAACACCCTGTTCAGATAGGATTTGCTGGTATCAGGCTTCTCCCCGGTTTCCAGTATGAGAGGAAGAATGTGATTGATGGATCTGAATCCATTCCTGACTATCCTGCCTGTACATGATGCACAATATGTATAGACATCCCCCGGATTCTGCCGTTTGAATTCTTCCGTAAAGCCCTGAGAGATTTCTTTTTCTTTAACTATGGCATTTCCGCCGAGGCCGCAGCACTGTACTCCCTCGACATATGTGATTTCACCTTTTATGAATTCTTTGATCTCTTCCATCCAGATACTGCCCTGTCTGTCCGGACATGGCAGAAAAAACCTGGCATCCATCATAAGTTCCCTGCCTTCTCCGAGCTCCTTCAGCTTGGCATATACGCCCGTTACTTTAACTCCGAGTTTATCACCGAAAAAACCTCTGCAGTTCGGACATGCAACGATGATTTCGTCTATTCCGTTTTCTCTGAGCCTGCTCCGTATTTCATCAAAGATTCGTTCTTCATCGGATGCAAAACCAAGCTCTCCGACGGGTTTTCCACAGCACTCAAATACCGTTCCTATGCCGTGTTTTTCAAAGATTTCTGAAGCCTTGCTGCATGTCTTCGGAAATAGTGACGGGAAGTTGCATCCCGGAAAAAATACAGAACCGGTACTAGCGTGTTTCCAGTTTCTGAACTTATAGTTTCTTTTTTCGGAGAGTGCTCCTTTGTATGTCTTTTCTATCTGTGTGCGCTCTTCTGTGCGAACTCTTTCACGTCTAAAATCTATCACGGTCTGTCTTCCGTCTATATTGATCGGACATACCTCTGTACATTTTCCGCACAGAAAACAGTGATATGCAAGTTCTTTAAGTCTTTCGATATCACCTATATCAATACCGTATTTTTTCAGAAAACTGCAGTTGTCCCTGCATTTGTGACAATGTACACATGCGGAAGCATCTTTTTGACTCATGATAAACCCTCCTGATTGTAAGCGGTTTGAAACCTTTACCATTGTAATCAGCCTAAGTTTTCATTGCAACAGAAATAGCAGCCATAAAGACTGCTATTGAAAAACACTATAAAGCACTACTTATAAGCAATTATTCCACTTCCGCGCGGCCTTCGATAAGTTCCTGTCCGCAGGGCTTGGTGGTGATGGTCTCTCCCGGGTTCAGGGAGTGCGTGAGCCAGACGTTACCTCCTACGACGCAGTCGTCTCCTATCCTGGTGTCTCCGCCGAGTATGGTGGCTCCAGCGTAAACGATGACTCTGTCGCCGATGTCAGGATGTCTCTTTATGCCTTTGACAGGCGTTCCGTCCTCGGCGAGGTCGAAGCTCTTGGCTCCGAGGGTCACGTGCTGATAGAGCTTTACATGCTCACCAATCGTGGTGGTCTCTCCTATTACAACACCCGTGCCGTGGTCGATGAAGAAATATCTGCCGATTGTGGCACCGGGGTGTATGTCTATTCCCGTTATCCTGTGCGCATACTCCGTCATGACACGCGGTATCATCGGAACTCCCATCTCGTACAGCTTGTGGGCCACCCTGAATACGGCTATGGCCTTGAATGCAGGATAAGTTATGATGACCTCATCCCAGCTCTTGGCTGCAGGGTCTCCTTCGTAGCCGGCCTGAATGTCGGTCTTGAGAACTTCAAGTATGTCCGGCAGAGCCTCGATTAGCTCATCGACCTTATCTGCCGCTTCATCCATGTCCTCATATACGAGATTGAGAGCCTGGTTCAGAGCATCATATGCCCTCATCAGCTCCCAGGTCCTCTTTTCTGTCTCGACAAATCTGCCGCGCCACTTTCCGTAGTGATACGGAAACATCGAGGTCATGAGATGCTCGATGGATTCCTCCACGATCTCTTCGATTCCGAGGAATTTGCCGTCGTCAGGTGTCGTATTTATCTCAGTCATGCGGGTTGCAATCTCCTCAAGATATGCAACTCCGGCTCCTTTTGTCTGCTGTATAGTCAATTGTCGCTCCTTATATTACAGACCGAGTACGTCTGCAATTTCCGTCATTGATTCAAGTGCGATATCTATGAATTCGTCCATGGACATGCCCGTCTTTTCGATGAGGCTCATGTACTGCCTGTTGGCACCTGCGGCAAATCTCGCTTCCTTGAACCTCTTTGTTACCGATTTATGTTTAACGCTGGCGACCTTTTTATCCGGATAGATCTGCGCGATGGCCTTGATGAAACCGGACATCGGATCTGCCGCGATAAGAGCATACTCGAGAGTCGTCTCGGGGTTTTTACCACAGGCCGGATTGTGGGACTTGATAGCATTTTCCATCACAGGATCTCCGAATCCTTCATCCTGAAGTATCTGGCATGATACGGGTCCGTGAGTTGCAAAATCGTCTCTCCACGGTGCTGTCTCCTCATCGAGGTCGTGCAGCAACCCGCATATTCCCCAGTATTCGACATCATCCGGTGCGAGTTTCTTCGCCAGCCCTCTCATGATGGCTTCAACAGCGTAGCTGTGAACTATATAGTTCTCTCCTTTTACGTACTTATGCAGCAGGTCGTTGGCCTGCTCTCTTGTGAGTTTGGCTTCCAATGTTATTTCTCCTTATTACAGATATTGTTTACGCCGCTAATCATAACATATCAGCGGCGTTTTGTATCGGTTTTTTCTATGTATGAGACTATGGTTCAAATCTCTATGGCCATATCCACGACCTTTTCGAATGTTCTTTTGACCAACTTCGCTGCTTCGGTCACTTCTTCACCGGATAGCGGCTGATCGAGCACGCCTGCCGCCATGTTGGATAGAAATGATATGCCTATGACCTCGCAGCCTGCGTGGTTGGCTATTATGGCCTCGGGCACCGTGGACATGCCGACGGCATCCGCTCCCGCTGTTCTTGCAAAGCGGATTTCCGCAGGTGTCTCAAATGTCGGCCCGCTGAACATCATATATACGCCTTCTCTGAGATTGATTCCCTCTTCATGAGCGCGCTTTTTAAGAGCTTCTCTCAGTTCAATGTTATAGGTGTATGTCATATCCGGGAACCTCGGACCAAATTCATCGAGATTGTCCCCGATCAGCGGATTTGCTCCTGAATAGTTTATGTGGTCGCTTATCAGCATGAGATCTCCCGCGCTGTAGTTTTCATTGATACAGCCTGCGGCATTGGTGATGATAAACCTCCTGACTCCGAGAGCCACCAGCACTCTTGCGGGATATGCGGTCTTTTGCATGTCACCGTTTTCATAGTAATGAAATCTGCCTGCGAGCAGTATGACTTTTTTACCTGCGATGCTTCCGTATATGAGTTGTCCCCTGTGATCCGAAAGCTTTCCTGCCTGCATGTTCGGGATGTCGTTGTACGGGATGACGAGCGGATTATCCATCCTGTCTGCATAATCGTTCAGGCCGGATCCGAGTATTACTCCGATTTCAGGCTTTTCCACTCCCTTTCCCTTCAGGAACTCCGTCGTTTCTTTCAGTTTATTTCTGAGTTCATCAGACATAATGCATCTCCCCTTCGTCTATGAGTCTGTATATATACGGCTGAACGAGCTCTCTCGCTGCCGCTATGCTTATCTTTTTCCTACCCGCGATTTTCGCAAGATCATCATACTCGGCCTTGACCCTCTTGACTCCGTATCCCTTAACGACCTTGCATCTTACTCTGCCATGAGGGGTTTCCACTGTGTGTTCTGTTCTGTCCAGGACATATCGCTCGGATATGACTTCCCTGATGCCGATGGTGGTCGTATATTGAAAGAGCAGCCTGGCGAACTTCTCCTTTTCCTCTTCATCATCGGCAAACATCACAGTCAGGAGCGTGGCAGGCCTGCCTTTTTTCATCTGAACCGGCGTGAGAGTAACATCCTTTGCACCCTCAGCCATCAGACGTTCTGCTGCATATGCCAGTTCCTCCGCCGTCATATCGTCTATGTTGCATTCAAATTCGCATATCCTGTCTTTCATTGCTTTCAGTCTCCGTTATCGGTCTCAGCGTCCCGCTTCCCTTTGTATTTCAGGCAGAGCATGGTCATGTCGTCGAATTGCTCTGCATCACTGACAAATCCATCCACGTTCTCCCGGACATTGTGCAGTATCTGCTCCGGATTTGCACCGGGCTCACGGTTAAGCGCATCCAGCATCCGGTCTGTTCCGAACAGCTCTTCGTGCGAATCCGTGGCCTCGGGAACTCCGTCGGTATATACGAACAGACTACTGCCCGGCTCCAGCTGAATCTCCTGCTCAGTGTACTTCATGCCGTTCATGCCGCCTATTACGAATCCGTGTTTATCTTTGAACAATTCATATTTCCCATCCGGCTTTTTCACAGTAGGATATTCGTGCCCCGCATTGGCAGTTACCACGCGGCCGGTTGATATCTCGAGAATTCCAAGCCAGACGGTGACAAACATCTCCGTGGTGTTGTTGGAGCAAAGCACCTCATTGGCTGTCTTGAGAATCTCCGCTGCGGATTTTCCGAGCATGGCGGAATTCTTTATGATGATTTTGGACATCATCATAAAGAGCGCAGCGGGTATGCCCTTGCCGGATACATCAGCCATTACCAGGCAGAGATGATCCTCATCAATAAAGTAGTAATCGTAGAAATCTCCGCCCACCTCGCGCGCCGGGTCCATGCTTGCATAGAGCTCAAACTCGGGCCTGTCAGGGAAAGGCGGGAAAATCTGCGGGAGCATCGATGACTGTATCTCCTCTGCAAGTGCGAGCTCCGTGGCTATGCGCTCTCTTTCCGATGTTATCTTTTTAATCTCTTCAAGATAATTATCTATTTCGCGCGTCATATCTGCCACGTCCCCGGACAGCTCTCCGATTTCGTTGTTCATCGTTATGCCGTTCAGATCCTCCGCCACGGATTTGCTGTCTTTGGTATCCTTGTATTTTCGTATGCTGCCCTGCACCATCTTGAGCGGTCTCAGCACCAGAAGCAGGATCCCCAGCAATATGGCAACTGCCAGAAATATCTGCTGAGCTATCGTAAACGCCGAGTCGCGGATCAGCTGATTGTAAACAGTCTGCGTAATATACTCATTGCTGAATGTAAGACCTACGAAGCATGGATTGCCGTCTATGGTGGTCAGGAAAGAATAGTAATCAACGTAGCCGTCTACATCCGCCAGATCCGTCAGATTCTCCTCTGCGGATTTCATCGCCTTTTGCTGTCTCTCATTGAGGCTCAGGACAGTTCCGAGCGGAAATACCTGGTCTGTTCCGGTTCCTCGCTCTTCTCCCTTTGATCCGCCGCTGAATAAAAAGAACTGCTCAGTATAATCATTGCGGGCTTCAACACAGAAAAGATGTGTTATGTTATACGATTTTTTTATCTCATTTACCCTTGTGATGAGCCATGAATATGTTATCTCTGCATAAAGTTTCTGATCTTCCTCGGGCAGGGCTGCTATCTCAGGCTCCAGTGCATACCTGATCTGCAGCTTCGGTTGATGCTCGCTCAGTATCCGGCATTTCTCCCTGGTTTCGGCCCCGTTTATGTAATTGACGTCATACTCGATGTCCAGCTTGTCATAATTATCTCTCCAATAAATAAGGAGCCAGTCATGTGCCGGATATTCCCTGATTGCGCTTACCACCTCATCGGCAATCTCAGACGAACGTCCTTCCACGTGATTGGATACATCCTGGCTGGCTTTTATAAGCTGTGCAATGAGGGACACTGCCTCAGTAAGAACCACGCATATTATTATCAGTATGGCAACCTGTAAAATTATGCTGCCTCTTTTTTTCTTATGCATTTTCTTTTCTTCCAATTTATTTCAATCGGTATATATTGATCATCAATCCGCTGATTCACATTATATCATCATGCGTATCTGGATAATACAGATAATGCAGGGCCCAGGTATCCGGTGCCGAAGAGTTTCAGATGTTTCAGCAGATGATACAGATTATACAGATCTTTTCTGTCACTGTATCCGGAATCGATGCCAAAAGCCTCCCTGTATGCGGCGTAGAAAGAATCGCTGAATCCACCGAACAGCTCCGTCATTGCGAGGTCGGCTTCGGCATGCCCGACATATGACGCAGGGTCTATAAGCCAGGGATTGCCTTCCCTGTCTATCATATAATTTCCACCCCAGAGGTCTCCGTGCAGGAGCGACGGCCTTTCAGGTTCCGGCAGATATCTGTCCAGCCTGTCCAGGAGAATCCCGGATTTCCTCCTCTCATCCTGGCTGAAATATGATGCTGTCTGTTCAAAAAGCGGCGCCAGTCTGCACTGCCTGAAGAAGTCCACCCAGCTGTCCATGGCCGTGTTTATCTGAACTCCGGATCCGAGATAATTGTTGTTTCTGAAACCGTATCTTCCTCCAGAAACAAACTGCGACGTGTCCGCCCGGTGCATTCCGGCGAGCTCTCTTCCGAGCATCTCATGCGAGCGTCTGTCCCCGTATCCCGTCTCAATATATTCAAGCAAAAGAAATGAGAAATCCTCGTCTGTTCCGCGTGCAATTACGCGGGGCGTTCTCACGGCAGCTGTGCTTCGGATGGCCTCGAGGCTGTCCGCCTCCGAGATGAAGAGATTTTCCCTGTCCCTGCTGTTGGCCTTCATGAAAATCCTCGAGCCATCGGATAATTCCAGAGCATATGCTCTGTTTATATCTCCTCCTGCAACGGGCCTCCTGCTCAGAACAGTTACGCCGTTTCCGTATTGCGATTTGATTGCCTCATTAAGATTCATGTGTTTCCTCTGTTCCGGGCATTGCTGTCTCAGTATTTTTAATCCGGTGCAATCACATATCTATGGCTCTGTGTATGCCAAGATGTGCATCCGGAAAAACCTTGCTCACTTCGTCGGTAAATATCTCTATATCTTCGTCACGCTTTGTTACGGAGTAGTCCGGAACGATATCGAATTAATACCGTCGAGCATTACGGCATGTGCATTTGACAGCATGCCGACTGTAATCTTAAACACAGCCAGTATCAGGTTCATTCCTATACCGATGAGATTATATTTGATTATCATTTTGTTGCGGCTGTTATCTCTTGGATTCATCTTGATTCTTAATTCTGATTTCCTTATTCCTCATAATTCAAATTCCAGACCTGCACTGAGGTCATGCATACGGTCTCCGAGCTCTTCTCTCAGTATGGCCTGAGCTCTGGCTCCGGTGCAGTGGCCTGTGTATATTTTTTCAACCCCCGTTGACGAGAGCCGCTTTGCGAATTCTTTTACATATTCATCGTCTTTTCTAAATAGATGGAAGCCTCCGGCCATGGCCTTTACGGGCTTTCCCGGGAATGCCTCCTGCGCTTCTTTTATTATCACATCCGCCCCTGCGTGCGAGCAACTGTTGAATACACCGAGGCCGTCATCCAATTCAAATATCAAGCTCTGTTCATGTCTGAAATCGTCTGGAACAAATTTAAACAATCCCTGCCTGAGAAACATGCGGGCATCAGCCCCGACCCTTTCAAGGCCCGGAGTTGAATGTGCCAGCAGCCATACGCCATCTGCGATTTGCATTTTTCCGTCAGCTCTCACAATTCTGTCATTATGTCTCTTCAGAATCCCTCTCGGTATACCTGCATATTTATAAAACAGGCCGTGCCTGTCATAGCAGTCTTCGTAGCAGTCTGCCGCTATGTACAACTTTGCGCGGTCATTAAGTTCAAAGAATTTCTCAAATCCGTTTGCGTGGTCGTCATGCGCGTGCGAAAGCATTGCTATGTCCACAGACGAAATATCTGCTCCGAGTTTTTCTGCATTCTCCGCGAACAAATCAGAAAGTCCGGCGTCAAGCAGAATTGTTTTGTCATCATACTCAATGAAAAACGAAAGGCCCCATTCACCCTTGACCCGGATTCCGTCTGTATTGTCCACAAGAACCGTTACTTTCATGCATGTCTCCAATTAACAATCAAAGTCCGAAAATCGCCTCCGCGCGCTTCATGTTGTCGCGGATTTTTACGTCGAACGGACAGCGGGTCTCGCAGAGACCGCACGCGAGGCATTCGCCCGCGTGATGCGCGAGTACTCTGTAGTGCTCGCGCTCGCTGTCCGGCACTCTGAACTCCGCCGAACCTTCCTTTATCCCGTTTGACTCATTGTGCGCAACTGCGAGATTAAGAAACTTCATCACATCAGCGATATTTATCTCCGCAGGGCACGGGTGGCAGTGCGTGCAATACATGCAGTGCCCGCTCCAGCTGACCCTCGGGAAATTCGCAAATGCCTCCGCGTAGTCCTTCTCTTCATCACTCGCATCCGGATATCTTATGCTCTCGGCTAGTTGCTCCGCATTCCTGGCTCCCGTGCATACCGTCGCAACAGCCGGCCTCGACAGTGCATAGCTGATGCACTGCGGCACGGTAAGAGCAGCACCCGCAGGCGAGAGTTTCTCATCCAGGATGTCCCCGCCGGCAAAAGCCTTCATAACAGTGATACCGACGCCCATGCTCTCGCACATCTCATACAACCTCTGCCTGTCGGGATCCATGTTCTTAAAGCCTCCCTCATAGACCTCATCAGCCCAGAGGTCATCTATGTTTTCGGTTCCCGGGAGCATGTCATATACATAATTGTCACTGAACATCAGAACTTCAATGTCGCCCTCTGATATGGCCTTCATCGCAACTTTCGGATTATGTGAGGAAAGTCCTATATGCTTTATCTTACCCTCAGCCTTGAGCTGCTTTGCATAATCCACGATGCCGTTATCCTTGATCTGTTGCCAGTCAGCCTCTGCATCACAATAATGAATCATGCCGACATCGATATAGTCTGTCTGAAGCCTCTCAAGCGAATCCTCAAAAGCCGCCTTGACATCATCCAGATTACGACTTCTCTCATACTGACCGTTCTTCCATACCGATGATATATGCGACTGTATGATGAATTTCTCGCGCCTTCCCTTCAGCGCCTCACCGAGAGCGCTCCTGGCCCCGGGATCCGGCGAGAACAGATCGAAATAGTTAATCCCCGCCTCCTCTGCCATATCCAGGAAGACTTTCGCATTATTATTATCCTCGACAAATGCCTCGCACCCGAGTGCGATAACGCTCACTTCAAGTCCGGTATTTCCAAGTTTTTTATACTCCATAGCTCCCTCTTTCTTATCGTTTCTCATATTGATTATTTATCGGTATTTCTTTCCCTTACCCGGGAGTCTTCCCACACGAAGTCGTATATCAGAGGATCCTTTATCAGATGTTTCCATACGGTGAACGTGGCTTTTACGAATCTCTCATCGAGCTCTGTCTCATCCTCTATCATGGGGCAAACATACGGGAGTATGTAATCATTGTATACCAGCGACAGTTCCCCGCTCTCGCTTATATGCGGCAGGAGAGGAAAGCTCCTGCACTGTATCGGCCGAAGATGCCTCGGGCAGACCGGCGGAGTCTGGCATTTCACAAAAAATGCCTTGCCGTTCCATGACTTCGGCAGCTCGTATTCATCTGTATGGAGTTCCTCCCAGGAAAGCCACGGGTCCTTTTTATCGTGCACCTTGTCTTCTCCCGGCAGAAGCAGTATCCCTACTTCACCATCCCCTGCATCAGGATTGCAGCATGCTGCGCCGCATATGGTGCCGCAGTCAAAAGGGACAGGAGACACCCTGTCCAGAAGTCTGTATATGGCCCTGTATGTCCTCTTTCTGATCCTGCTCTTAATCATTGTCATCAGCCCGTCTGTATATCACCAGGCCTCCTGTATTCTCAAAACCCGTCTCCCACAGATTCCACTGCTTCGGCTATGCAGAGTGCGGTGTCCGATGCGGTCATAGTAACATCACTTCTCTTTTTCTGAGCAATTTCTCCGGCAAGCCCGTTTATATATGCTCCGGCAGCTGCTGCCGTGCACAGATTGTCCGCATTTACGCATATCGCAGCCAGTATGCCGGACAGCACATCCCCGCTTCCTGCCGTTGCCATGCCCGGGCAGCCCCTGTCTGTGCAGAGAATCTGCTGCTCTTCTCCATCTGAAGGAGCTGCGACATATGTAGTGCTTCCTTTGAGCAGCACCACCGCATTCAGCTCATCTGCAAGTGCTGCGGCAGCCTCATCAGGCTTCGCCTTTATCTCATCAACAGCAAGCCCGGACAGTCTTGCGAATTCCTTTACGTGCGGTGTCAGAACCAGCCTCGCTTTTGATCTGCAGATTGTGTCCCTGCCCAGCTCAGACATCGCGTTCAGGCCGTCGGCATCCACGATCAGAGTCTTGTCATAATTATTCAGAAGATATTCCACGGCCTTTACGGTTTCTTCTGTATGCCCGATTCCCATACCGAACGCTATCACATCATAGCGGGTGCAGATTTCGGAAAACTCATCTTCGGAAAACCTGAGCTTACCGTTCTCATCCGAAAGCGGTAATATCGTCGCTTCAAGAATTTGTCCTGCTATTATATCGCATATGCTCCGCGGAGCCGCTATGCTCGCAACGCCGGCTCCGGCTCTCATGGAGCTGTTTGCCATGGCTGCCAGCCTTATCGCGCCGCTGTATTCCAAAGAGCCCCCGATCAGGGCTACATAGCCGAAACTTCCTTTGTGGCAGTCCTTTGGCCTAGCCGGAAACATCTTTCGTATATCTTCTTCACTTATCTTTCTTATCATCTTATTGATTGTCCGATTCTCCAAGAGCGACCGTTACGCAGTTGGGCCTTTCAAAGTCCTTGCGCCCCATGCCGCGCCCTGCGGTCACTAACTCTTTAGCTGCTTTTCCTTCATCCGTCAGAAAGCTGTCATTTCCGGACAGCTCTATACTGAACTTCGCACCGAATTCCGTGCCGAAATACTTGAGAAGCGCGGCGCCTGTGGGCGTGCAGAGTTCTCCTTCGATTTCTCCGCCGTAGGTCGGCAGGCCCGCGAGTATGTTCGCCGTCGCGGGCGCCGGCACAGGCAGTATTCCATGTGCGCATTTCACAAGGCCTGCGCCGACATGGATGTCCGACACCGCAACGGCGTCCGGCCTTATCTTATCCATCAGGTAGCAGACGGCCGCCGCATCAGCCACGGCATCCATGCTGCCGACCTCATGAAAATGCACCTCGGCCACGGGTGCATCGTGTGCGATGCTCTCTGCCTCGGCGATTATTTCGTATACCCCGATTATGTCTTCCTTTACGCTGTCGGATACATTGATTGAGTATATAATTTCCTCTATATCAGCCAGAGTATTATGTTTGTGTTCATGAAAATGTACCTCGGCCACGGGGGCATCGTGCGCGATGCTCTCTGCCTCGGGAGAATTTGCATGCTCATGCTCATGCACATCCTCGGTTATTTCTTCCACTCCGTTATATGTCACGCTCACATGCGTGCCCTTTACTCCGCACTTAACGGCGTCCATAGCCTCATATCTGATCCCCGGTATATTCATTCCGTTAAGCGAGGCCACGGCTTCGTCCCTGTCCGGCATCAGCTCGATCAGTGCCGCAGTCAGCATGTCTCCCGCAGCTCCCATGCTGCAGTCTATGTACATTTTTCTCAATTTCCTTTTCCCTTTCCCTTTTATTTCCTGGCGCTCATGTGATTTATCATATGCGCCATATATCCTGCGCCAAATCCATTATCAATATTCACTACCGACACTCCGCTCGCGCAGGAGTTGAGCATTGAAAGAAGTGCGGTAAGACCCTCAAATGCAGCGCCGTACCCCACGCTGGTCGGAACCGCTATCACCGGGCAGTCCGCCATGCCGCCGACCACGCTTGCAAGAGCGCCTTCCATCCCCGCGATTGCGATAACAACGCTCGCGCTCATTATCTCCTCCTTGCTGTCAAGGAGCCTGTGAATACCGGCCACGCCGACATCATAAAGCCTTACGACTTCGTTGCCTAGAGTCTCGGCTGTCACGGCGGCCTCCTCCGCCACGGGTATATCGCTCGTGCCGCCTGTTGCAATCACTATCCTCCCGAGGCCTGACGGTCCGGGAACTTCTCCCGCGACACCTATGCGTGCAGCTTCATGATACTCATACTTTATGCCGGCTGCCCCGACGGCAGCTGCCACCAAATCCGATTTATCCGCATCGAGCCTTGTGATCATGACGCTCTTCTGACCTGCATCTGCCATCGAAGACACTATCCCCACAATCTGCTCCGCGGTCTTTCCTGCTCCGTATATCACCTCGGCCACGCCCTGCCTGAGCTGCCTGTGAAGATCAACCTTGGCATAGCCTATATCTTCATAAGGCTTTATCTTTATCCTGGTCAAAGCCTCATCCGCGCTCATCTCTCCTTTTTCGACAGCTTCAAGTATGGCCCTTACATCTATCTCTTCATTTCCGTGCATGTGGTGTCCGTTCATCTTGTTTCCTCTTTATGTCCTATCTCGTGTTTTCGTCTATCTCTATATGATCATAATATCTTCCGAGTGCCGTCTCGATTTCATGCTGCCTGGCAATCGCCTCATCGTACTGTTCCGCCGTAACCTGCACCAGTCCGTCATGTCCTCTCCACCTCACTCTGAAATCCCTGAATCCCATCGCCATCATAAGCGACTCGGCCTTCTCAGTCGCGCGAAGCTTTGCTTCGCTTATTATCTCCCCCATCGGCACCCTTGTAGCAAGGCAGGCATATGCGGGTTTGTCCCACACATCAAGCCCGGCAGCCCTCGCAGCTTCTCTCACCATATCCTTAGTGATGCCGCACTCTCTGAGTGGCGATTTTATCCCGAGTTCAGAAAGCGCCCTCATGCCCGGCCTGTCATCTGCATCATCCGATGCATTGGTCCCGTCCAGCAGCACTTCGTATCCGTCGGCAAGCGCAGCCTCCCTGATCGCTCCCATTATGCGGCTCTTGCAATGGTAGCACCTGTCCTCAGGATTCGATGTAATCGCATCGTCTCCTAGAACGCTGAGTTCTATAATCTTAAGATCGGCACCAGCCTGTGCAGCTGTCCGCCTTGCATCCTCCAGCTCAAACGCCGGCTGAAACTCAGAGTGCACGCAGTAAGCCGTCACATCCGCTCCGAGCCTAACCGCCTCGGACAGCAGATATGCAGAGTCCACACCGCCTGAAAAAGCAATGGCCGCCTTTGGATTCAGTTCAAAAAATTCCTTCAATTCCATAACATTACAATTATATTGCCTAAACCATTATATTTCCAGCCTTTTGAGCGCAACTGCAGCAAACAATATCAATCACATTTTTGTGGGTTCACAATAAAAAACATACAAAAACATTATTGCTATTGCACAAATGTATTGATGAGTGTACAATATAGACATCAAGAAGAAATAAGCAACCGGCACCGCAGCGGAAGAGGTGTTGCGGAGGACGAAGAGGGGCCGGTATATACAAAATACGCGCCGGATGGCGCAGAAATGTGAGGACAGACCAATGGGAATATTTAAGAGGAGGCTGTTCCGCTAAGATGCACTGCAAGGCTCGCCTGCTATAGAGGCAACATAAAGTGCGCAAGACGGAGCACCAGTATACCGCAGTAGTTTGGTAGGACAGCCTTAAGACAGACTAGCAGTACCCGCAGGGACCACCGTCCTGTTGCAAATGGTAACAGGGTCCCGGCAAACCGGTAGCACAAGGATACGGAGTGCAAGTAAGCCGGACAACAGAATATATGGAAGTAAACGGACGGGCAAATGCCCGTCCGATTTTGTACGTTCAGAACCTTTTGACTTGCAGGACCATTTCGCAGGCCACGTGTAATAAGCCCTATCTGGTCTCTACTCTCATTATGTTCTCAATTGAATGGACCGCGTCAGTCTTAAGGATCTTGTCCAGTGCTTCAAGGAGCTTTTTCTTTTCCGTATCAAACAGGATCACGATCAGGGATACGAGCTGCTCATCTCCTTCCACCTTGTCGGCTTCCTGTCTGATGACTTCAATGCTGATGTCGTATTCACCGAATATGGTGGTGATCTTACCCAGGATGCCTGACTTTTCGGGAACCGCCATTCTGACATAATATTTGCTGCTTCCCTCGCCGGCAAATGTAAGCGGCGAATCATATCTCAGCTGCGGCAGATTATCATATGCCGATTCCTTGTCGATCCTTTTGGATATGCCGATTATGTCACCGAGCACAGCGCTCCCCGTCGGGAGAGGACCTGCGCCCCTTCCGTAGAACATCAGCTCATCCACTGCATTTCCGTTTACGAATACCGCATTGAACTCGTTATTCACCGATGCCAGCGGATGCGAAACCGGAAGCAGCACGGGCTCGACATTTCCATATACCTTGTCTCCCTTTCTCTCTGCGCTTCCGAGCAGTTTGATCTTGTATCCCGCCTCCTCGGCAAATGCTATATCGACATTGCTGACCGATGTAATTCCGCGTGTCGGGATTGCATCCGGAGATGCGGAAATCCCGAATATGAGGGATATGAGAATGGACAGCTTGTTTGCTGCATCGAGGCCCTCGACATCGGCAGTCGGATCCGCCTCTGCAAAGCCCTTTTCCTGTGCGTCTTTAAGCACCTCTTCATAGCTCTTGCCGTACATGCTCATCTGGCTGAGTATGTAATTTGTGGTGCCGTTAAGTATGCCGTGAACTTGCGTAAGCTCATTGGACAGCAGAGCCGTTGTTATTGAAGTAAGAATCGGAATACCGCCGGCAACCGCCGCTTCAAACCTCAGCATCACTTTATTATCCTGTGCAAGAGATGCGAGCATCGGGCCGTTTGCGGCTATCGCAGCCTTGTTTGCGGTAACGACATGCTTTCCTTTTGAAAGAGCCTCTGCCATATAGCTCGTTGCAGGTTCTATTCCTCCTATGAGTTCTGCGATGATGTCTATTTCCGGATCATTCAGTATCTCGTTCACATCAGCAGTATACTTTTCTGCAGGGACCGAAATTCCCCTGTCCTTTTCGGGGCTCCGGTTCAGGATTTTTACTATCTCTATGTCAAGCCCGGTCCTGGCGGCTATGAGATCGTGGTTCATCTCAAGCGCCCGGTAGGTTCCGGTGCCTACATTACCTATTCCGAGCATTCCAACTTTTATCTTCTTACTCATACTTCTGTCCTTTGTCACCTGATTATCAACAATCGCGCTTCGTTTACTCTTTTATAAGAAGTTCCGCAATCTGGACCGCATTTGTTGCAGCGCCCTTTCTGACCTGGTCGCCGCAGCACCAGAGATTGACGCCGTTTTCGTTTACGAGGTCACGTCTGATTCTGCCTACATATACGATGTCCTGGTTAGATGTGAGGAGCGGCATCGGATATTTCTTTTCGTTCGGATCGTCATAGAGCTTTGCGCCCGGAGCTTCCGAAATCACCTTTCTCACATCGTCGAGTTCGACCTTGTCCTCTGTAATTACGCATGCCGAAATAGCGTGCGATCTCTCAACCGGAACCCTTACGCAGGTGCATGAAACTTTCAGCTCAGGCAGATGCATGATCTTGCGACCTTCGTTCTGAAGCTTCATCTCCTCGCTTGTGTAGAGATTGTCTCCAAAGCCTCCGATCTGCGGTATCAGGTTGTATGCAATCTGATACTGGAAAACCTGAGGATTAATGTCCGCGCCATAGGAATTTCCCTCGCCGCCGGCTTCCCTGGCCTTGAGCACAGCCTCGGACTGCTCATACATCTCAATCGGGCCTGCCGCACCCGCGCCGCTTGTGGCCTGATATGAAGATGCGTAGATTCCCTTGATCTTCGAAAGCTTGTTGATTGCGTTGATTGCAACCAGCGTGACTATCGTTGTGCAGTTCGGATTGCTTATGATTCCGTTGTGCTTGTATGCATCCTCGGCGTTGATTTCAGGAACCACCAGAGGAACATCATCGTTCATTCTGAAAGCGGATGAGTTGTCCACAAATACCGCTCCTGCAGCCTTGATATGCGGAGCCATAGCCTCTGCTATATCATTTTCGGAGGCTCCGAGCACGATGTCCAGGCCCTCGAATGCCGAAGGAGCTGTCTCAACAACCGTCGCATCACCAAAAGGTGTGCTCAGCACCTTACCTGCAGATCTCGAGCTTGCAAGACATCTGAGCTCCTCAATCGGAAAGTTCCTCTCTCCGAGAACCTTTATCATCTCCTGGCCTACGGCACCCGTAGCGCCCATAACTCCTACTCTGTACTTTTTCATATTATCCTCCATTTTCCTGTATTATCTTGCAAAGCTGTCGTAAAGAACTTTTATCGCTCTGTCGAAGTCTTCGTTATATACTCCGACCATTATGTTGATCTCATCAGAGCCCTGTTCTATGGTTCTGATGTTTATCTTATTGTCTCCGAGCGTCTTGAATATCTTACCCGATATACCCGTTCTGTATGCCATCTGGCGACCTACTATCGCTATCAGGCTCACGCCTTCGGTCAGCTCGCAGTCATCTATGCTCTCGTTTGATCCGAGCTCGTGCATCAGGTCGTGCTGCCTGGATCCCAGGCTCTCGCTTGGAAATACGACCGAGAAAGAATCCACGCCGCTCGGCACCTGCTCAACCGGTATTTCGTATCTGTCGAATATCTCGAGCACTTCCCTGAGCAGCTTTATCTTTTCCTCGCCTATGCGGCTCTTGTAAATGTTGATAATCGAGAAGTTTTTCTTACCGGCAATTCCGGTTATGAATCTCTCGTGCTCCTCCGTAAGCTCGTCCTCGAACTTCTCACCTATAATGGTGCCCGGCGCATCGGGTTCGTTGGTATTTCTGATATTGACCGGAATGTCCTTGAGCCTGACCGGAAATACCGTATCCTCATGCAGCACTGATGCTCCCATGTAGCTGAGCTCTCTGAGCTCATCATATGTTACTCTGGCGATTATCTTTGAATCCGGAACGATTCTCGGATCGACCATGAGAATTCCCGATACGTCCGTCCAGTTTTCATACACATCCGCATTCAGATAAGCGGCGGCCAGGGCTCCCGTTATATCCGAGCCTCCTCTTGGGAATACCTTGATGTCCCCGCTCGTATATGCCCCGTAAAAGCCCGGTGTTACTATTCTTCCGTATACTTTCTTATATTCTTTCAGCTTTTCCTCGGATGCCGCGTTGTTTACTTTTCCGTCGTAGTCAAAGACCACCCAGTCTGAGGCATCCACGAATTTGTATCCGAGGTACTCCGCCATCAGAAGCGCACAGAAGTACTCGCCCCTTGATGCTATATAATCGGCAGAAGTCTTTTTATTAACCTTATCAAATGTCTCTTTGATTATGCCTTTGATATCGGTCTTAAGTCCGCAGCCTGCCTTGATCTCCTCGTAGCGCTCCGTAATCATTTCAAGAACCGGCTCATATGAAACACCGTATCTGATATGTGCATGCAGCAGGTAGAGCAGATCCGTTATCTTGTTATCGTCGGAATTTCTCTTGCCCGGCGCCGAAACAACAACGAATTCTCTCGTCTCATCGCTGCTGACAATGCCTTTGACCTTGGCGAACTGCTCGCTCGATGCGAGGCTGGATCCCCCAAATTTAAGTACTTTCAACATTCCTGTATTCCCTTCAAAAAGTATTATTGATTTTTTTGCTATCTGTCTCCAAATAATCTATAATAGATAATGCTGATAACAAATCATCACAGTGCAATATGTGCACTATCCTATAAATATAGCAGATTATTCGCATATTTTTAAGATAAATACATAAATAACAAATCGGAGATACCGGAGATTTTAATGAACAAATATGTAAGCACAAGAAACAGCGGCGTATCCGTAAGCGCATCCAGAGCCGTTCTTCTCGGTCAGGCCGAAGACGGAGGCCTTTTCGTCCCCGCAGATCTCGCCTCTTTTAAGAGGGATTATCACGAGATAATATCGCAGGACTTCAAGGGAATGGCCGCGTGTATCTGGAATATGTTCTTTGACGATTACGGAAGCGATGTTATCGATGATCTGGTTGAGAAAAGCTACAACGGCAAATTCTCGTCAGAGCTTATCACACCTCTCGCAAAGGTCGGAGATTCATATGTGCTCGAGCTCTACCACGGACCTACATCCGCATTTAAGGATGTGGCCCTTCAGGCTCTCCCAAATCTCCTCACATGTGCCAGGAGCATGAATGGAGAGACCGATGAGATCATGATTCTCACGGCTACATCGGGAGATACCGGAAGTGCGGCACTTGCCGGATTCAGCGATGTGCCCGGCACGAGCATCGTCGTATTCTATCCTGACGGCGGTATCTCCGAGACACAGAGACTTCAGATGGTCACAAATTCAGGAAGCAATACTGCAGCCTGCGCGATCCGAGGCAACTTCGACGACGCACAGGCCGGAGTAAAGAAGATCTTCCGCGAGATTCCAAAGCCATCCGAAGGCGTGTCGCTTTCAAGCGCAAATTCAATCAACATAGGCCGCCTGGTACCGCAGATAGTCTACTACTTCTCCGCTTACAGGCAGCTTCTCGATATGGGCAGCATCAAGGATGGTGATGCGGTGGACTTTGTGGTTCCCACCGGCAACTTCGGAGATATCATGGCAGGCTACTTTGCACGCGCCATCGGTCTTCCGGTCCGTCGTCTTGTATGTGCCTCAAACAAAAACGACGTCCTGACGGATTTCATAAATACAGGACACTACAACAGGAAAAGAGACTTCTACAAGACCTCATCCCCATCAATGGACATACTCGTATCCAGCAACCTCGAGCGCCTGCTCTATTACATCTGCGGAGAAGAGCATACGGTTTCATATATGAAGCAGCTCGAACAGAGCGGCGAATACACGATCACAAAGGATGAGCTTGCAGAGATTCAGTCCGTGTTCACGGGATTTTGCGCATCGGATGATGAGGGCGCTGCTGCCATCAAAGATACTTTTGAACAGGAGTCCTACCTCATGGATACGCATACATCCATAGCCTGGGCTTGCCTGGATAAGTATGTAAAAGATGAGGTTCCAAAGGTAGTGCTCTCTACGGCATCGCCTTACAAGTTCTGCGCATCGGTACTATCGGCACTCGGACTTGAAGTGTCCGAAAGCGACAGAAAGAATATGGAAGTCTGCCACGAGTACACCGGGGCAGCCATTCCTGCGGGACTTTCCGGAATCTTCGATAAAACCGTATATCACAAAGACATCATCGACCCTTCCGAGATGAAGGAATATGTAACTGGCAAATCGCACAGATAAGCGGTTGTCTTAAGCAGTGGAGGTCACATGGATTTCAAACAAATCGAAGCCTTTGTAAACGTAGTAAGATACAAGAGTTTCAGCAAAGCTGCTGATGCGTCTTTCTTTACGCAGCCCACCATCAGTACGCATATTCAGAATCTCGAAAAGGAGCTCGGTGTCAAGCTCCTCGACAGAAAGAGCCGCTCGGTTGAGATGACTCTCCAGGGAGAGAAGTTCTACAAATATGCAATTGAGATGATCAACGCCAGGGCTCAGGCAGTCGATGCCATAAAAAGCTCCTACGAAAGCATAGACGGCGTACTGGAGATTCAGTCATCATCAATCCCCGGAGTCACATTCCTTCCGGAGATTCTTGCGAAGTTCAGAGACAAGTACGATTCCGTTCAATTCTATGTATCTCTTTCAGACACGCAAAGCGTGATAGACAATATCCTCGACAGGCGCGGAGAGATCGGCTTCGTCGGAGACCAGGTCAAGCACACATCCATAAGAAGCACGCTTGTCAGCACGGACAAGTCAGTGCTCATTGCACCGCTTTCGTATAATATGGATAAAAAAATAAGCCTGAGAGAGGCCTTTGAATACCCGTTCATATGGCGTGAGACCGGGTCTGCCACGAGAAAGAACTTCGAGATTGCGGCAGCCGAACGCGGTCTTGATTACGGGGAAATGAAATTCGCTGCTCTTATTGATGACCTTAACAGCATAATTCGCAGCGTTGAGTCGGGGCTCGGAGTATCCATCATTTCGGAAAAGGTTGCAGACAGGCTGCATGGGCGCGTCAGCATATCGGAAATATCGGATTTTGATGAGAACCGTTCCTTCTACATGATTACGCTTAAAAGCGGATCTCTGTCCCCTGCTGCCGATGCATTCGTCAAATTCGTGGAAAACAAATCAATTTAGTCATGTATTTCTACATAATATTTACCTTTGCGGGCTTTGAACATCCCTATCACGGATGATTCACAGCCCTTTTCTTTCAGCTGAGTCAGCAGTCTGTCCAGCTGATTTTCTTTAACGGCTATCAGAAGACCACCCGATGTCTGAGGGTCGTACAGGCAGTCCACCCTGGCCCTTAGGTTTGCGTCTTTATCCGGAGACTTCGAGAGATATTCCATTACATCTTCCTTTGTATATTCCCTGTTTCTGTATGCTCCGGCAGGTATTATGCCCATCGTGGCCATTTCAACTGCCTTATCGAAGACCGGAACCTTGGATGAATAAATCTCGAGAGTCACATCTCCTGCCCTGGCCATTTCGGCTCCGTGACCGATCAGACCAAATCCTGTTATGTCGGTGCAGCCGTCAGCCTTTACCCCATCCAGCGACTCATATGCATATTTGTTGAGCGTAGACATGGTGCGCTCCATCTCGGCGTTCTCTTCATCAGTCAGAAGATCCACCTTTGCGGCTGTGGTCAGTATGCCTGTTCCGATTTTTTTGGTCACCACAAGCAGGTCTCCCTCAACCGCGCTGTTGCTCAGCACCCTGTCCGGATGCGCAAAGCCCGTGACGGAAAGTCCGTACTTCGGCTCCTTATCCTCTATGCTGTGGCCTCCGACTATGGTCGCACCCGCTTCGTTTACCTTGTCATTGCCGCCCTCGAGTATGGCCTTGATGGCATCTCTCGGGAGGTCTCCCGGTATGGCGAGCAGGTTCATCGCGAGTTTTGGTTCTCCTCCCATGGCATATACGTCGCTCAGGGAATTGGCCGCGGCAATCTGCCCGAAGGTGTACGGATCATCCACGATAGGCGGAAAGAAGTCGATTGTATTAATCATGCAAAGGTCATCACTCACCCTGTAAACGCAGGCATCATCGCTGCTTTCAAAGCCGACTTCGATGCGAGGGTCGCTTATCTTGGGAAGAGCTGACAAAATATCCGAAAGGACACCCGGCCCTAATTTGGCGCCTCAACCACCGGCATCAGTAAGCTGAGTCAGCCTCACCCTGCCATCAGTGTCAGCCGCAGCTGCTGCAGTTTTCCGTTCATTGACCGGAGTATGTGCATGGCTTCCCGGCGGCTCGATGTGACAGGCGAGCTTCTCCTTTGCTTCCTCTATTCTTTTTTCATATGAATTATCTTTACCCATCACGATAATAATAACACCGGGGACCCATATATCCAAGCATTTTGAAGGATTTGAGGGTCGCCAGCCAACACCATATAGTGTTTTAGCCTGCCTAATTATCTTTTTCTATACAATATATTGTGTTATTTCTATTGTCTTTTTGACATGTCTGTGTAAAATAGTAACGATAGTTAAATATACAAACATCTTCTGAACAAGAAAGAGAGGTCGTATGTCCACCAAGAGGCAAATCATTCAGATTCAGGAGAGGCTCCCCCTCGCAAAGGGAATTCCGCTCTCCATCCAGCACACATTCGCAATGTTCAGTGCTTCGGTACTGGTACCTTACATTCTCGGGATAAGTCCTTCCATCGCCTTACTCATGAACGGCATCGGAACACTTATCTTTATTTTTGTCACCAAGGGAGGCGCTCCCGCTTACCTCGGATCATCATTTGCATTCATATCCCCTGCCCTTATCGTAATAAATACGCCGGGCCTCGGATACCAGTATGCGCTCGGAGGCTTCATAGTAACGGGACTTCTGATGTGTCTCGTGGCAGGAATCATAAAGATGGTCGGCACCAAATGGATAGATGCCATCCTGCCTCCTGCAGCCATGGGTCCCGTAGTGGCACTTATCGGACTTGAACTCGCAGGCTCTGCAGCTCAGACAGCGGGCCTTCTTGATGAAAACATGCAGATGGCCCAGAACATCGACCCCAAAGTCCTGCTTGTATTCCTCGTCACACTGCTCCTCGCCATATTCGGCGGAGTTCTTTACAGAGGCTTTGCAAGCGCCATAGCCATTCTGATCTCAATAGTAGTCGGCTACGTCCTGGCGCTTGTGCTCGGGCTTGTGGACTTCTCATCAATAGGATCGGCGCATATATTTGAACTCCCTGCATTCCAGGGACCTAAGTTCAACATGCAGGCCATTCTGATCATCGTGCCCGCCACACTGGTTGTAGTATCTGAGCACATAGGCCACCAGGTTGTAACATCTGAGGTTGTAGGTAAGGACCTGCTCAAAGACCCCGGTCTTCACAGATCCATGTTCGCAGACGGATTCTCAACAGCACTTTCCGGATGCTTCGGATCCTGTCCGACCACCACATACGGCGAGAATATCGGCGTAATGGCCATCACAAAAGTATACAGCGTATGGGTAATCGGAGGCGCCGCCCTCTTCTCAATTGCCCTTTCATTCATAGGTAAAGCTTCGGCCCTTATCCAGACCATTCCGGGCCCTGTAATGGGCGGTGTGAGCTTCCTGCTCTACGGAATGATAGGAGCTTCTGGAATCAGGCTCATGGTAGACTCTAAGATTGACTACTCAAAAGCCCGTAATCTCGCACTTACTTCCGTGGTGTTCGTTGTCGGCCTCTCCGGCATTGCGATCAACCTCGGACAGGTTCAGCTCAAAGGTATGAGCCTGGCCGCCGTAGTCGGCATGCTGCTCGGGCTCATCATGCACATACTCGATAAGAATCATCTCACAAACGAATATGAGGACGCAGATATTATTGAAAGCGAAGGAATTGCCTCAGAGACCAGGACCTTCACCAAATAATGCGTATTATAAAGCAAAAGAGTAATACCGGACTGAGTGAGTTGCCCCGATGCAACTCACTCTTTTTATACCGATTTATGATAGAATACATGCGTAATTATTAATGTCAGATAATTAAAAGAAAGGATTTCAGATGGGGACAGAAAGAATTCTTGTAATGAACCTTGGTTCAACTTCCAGCAAGATAGCAGTATATGACGACGATAAAGAAGTTTTTAACGATACTATCAGACACAGCACAGAAGAGCTCGCTCCATTTGGTGACGTAACCGAACAGTTTGATTTCAGAAGGGATAAGATTTTCGAATCACTCGAAAACAACGGCATAGGCGTGGATACTCTGACCGCCGCCGTATCCAGGGGCGGAAACATCGTGCCCTGCCCTCATGGCGCCATAGGAATCGATCAGGCCATGATAGATTTTCTGACCAGGCCCGAGGACCTCGCAAAACACCCATCACTTATCGGAAGCATGATAGCTTACGAGCTCCATAATACAAAAGGCATTCCGGTATGCATCTATGATGCTATAGGAACGGATGAGAAGATTCCGCTCTGCAGGGTAAGCGGAGTTCCGGAGCTCCCCCACTTCACCGTCGGACATACCCTAAACACCAGGGCGATGGCCATTAAATGCGCCGAAGAAAAACTCGGCCGCAGCTTCGAAGAATGCACATTCATCGTAGCTCACCTCGGAGGCGGAAGCTCTGTCAGGCTCTATAAGGACGGAGTAAACATAGACAGCGTCAATGACGACGAAGGCAACTTCACTCCGGAGCGCGGAGGCGGAGTCAGCGCCAAGAGACTTGTGGATCTTTGCTACAGCGGCAAATACACATATAAGGAAGCCATGAAACTCTTCCACGGCAACGGCGGACTTAAAGCCCATCTCGGAACCGCCAGTGCACAGGAAGTTGAAGAGCGCATGAAAAACGGCGACAAACACGCCTCAATAGTTTATGAAGCCATGGCGCTCAGCGTGGCCAAGGACATATCAAAGCTCGCTGCCACGGTATCGGGAAAGGTCGACCGCATCATACTCACTGGCGGAATTGCCTATTCAGACTATGTCTCAAACTACATCAAAGAGCATGTCGAATTCATCTGCCCTGTCGAGATTATGCCGGGAGAATTCGAAATGGAAGCCCTCGCGGCCGGCTGCCTCAGAGTCCTCAGAGGAGAAGAAAAGCTCCAGGACTTCGGAGAGATCGCCGCTTCTGCCGAAGAACGCCTCCGCATTTTCTAAGACGCAAAGCATCACGTATCTAAGCACTGTTTCATGCCGGGTACGTGATGTTTTTGTTGGAAGAATGGCTTATATGTAAAGTCAGCTTTACATTTCGTGTTCTATATGTAAAGTATGCTTTACAAATGTAATAGAATTGCAGAAATACATCACGTATCGAAACCATGATATAGGTCTGATACGTGACTTTATAAAAAAGAACCGAAGCTGTTACACTCCGGTTCTTTTTATATGAATAAGTTATTTATCTGTCATTTAATTTAGCCGAAATATTTCTTTCCGACTTTCTTAAATGCCTCTTCGGATCTCAGTATCATCTTGTGAGATCCGCAGAAGGACGCTCTTACCCAGCCCGGTGAGCAGAACGACCTGCCCGGAACGAGCAGCAGCCCTTCTTCCTTGGCAGCCTCGATAAATTCCATCTCATTTTCCACAGGTGATTTAAACCAGAGATAGAATGCGCCCTGCGGAAGTATGGCTTCAAATCCGGCCTCTGTCACTATCCTGTACAGGTCCTTTGCATTTCTGTAGTAGAAGCTGAGATCTATCGTGGATTTAAGAGATCTTTCAACGATTATCTCCGCCAGCGTCGATGCGTTGTTGGCGCCGAGCACTCTGCAGGAGGCCACAAGAGCTTCGCGAAGCTCTTCGGAGCCCGATGCCTTTCTCGGAACGGCCGCATATCCTATACGTGCGCCCGGCATGGACAGAGACTTTGACCACGAATATGCGATGATCGTGTCATCGTAAATATCAGGCAGGAATTCTACCTTTTTATCCACGTATACGAGTTCTCTGTACGGTTCGTCGGAAATGATATATATAGGATGGCCGAATTCCTTTTCGGCCTCTCTGAGGACATCTGCTACTGCCTCGAGGGATTCTCTGGAATAGATTGCTCCGGTCGGGTTGTTCGGATTGTTTATAATGACCGCTTTGACACTCGGATCGAGGACCTTTTTAAGTTCTGCGGCATCCGGCTCAAAGCCTTTCTTTTCATTAGGCGGGACTACAACTGTATCTGCAAAAAAGTTCCTGGCCCAGTTTGCATATTCCACAAAATAAGGGGCAAATACAGCGATTTTATCTCCGGGATCGAGCAGACATTTCATTATGATATTGATGGCATAGCCGGCACCGGCCGTCATGATTATGCTCTCCATATCGAAGTGATCCCCGAATCTCTCGTTCAGATCATCGGCAACCGCCTGCCTGGTAGATTCATATCCTGCATTGGATGGATAGGCGAACACATAATGCGGATCCATTTTGGTGCTGAGGTACTCAAGTGCCTGATAGACCTCCATGGGCGGATGCGGTGAAGGATTGCCGACACTGTAGTCATAAACGTTTTCTGCGCCGCGTTCCTTGGCCATTAGCTTGCCTTCCTCAAACATCTTTCTGATGGCGGAACCACCTTCAACAAAAGGCTTCATGCTTTTTGCGATCATAGGTATTACCTCCTATAAAAAGGGAATTTAGTTTGTCTGATACTTGTCCCAATAACAAGGCGATATTGCCCTTTTCTATTGTTATTGTACCACTTCAATCTTGCATTTACTCGTTTTTTATCAGATAATTGTATTGCAAACCACACAATTTTTTAGGTCTGCAGATTACATAAATAAATGAAAACGGAGGACATCAAATGGCAACTTACGATTGGAGCAAATTCGGTCTGCATATTCCTGAAATTATGCTTCCGAAAGAAGGAACCGATTATTACAAATGGGCTGTAGTCGCCTGCGACCAGTTCACATCTGAACCTGAGTATTGGGAAGAGGTAGAAAGCATAGTCGGCGATTCACCATCCACGCTTCGTCTCATGCTTCCCGAGCTTTATCTCGAAAAACCGGGTGAAGCCGAGAGGATTAAGGACGTCCGCGCAACAATGGACAAATACCTTGCTGACGGCACACTCAGAACGATGGCGCCCGGTTGCATGCTCATAAAGAGAACCGCTGAGGGACGCACAAGGCTCGGTCTTGTAATCGCAACAGACCTCGAGGCATATGACTTCAACAAAGGATCCACATCCCTCACAAGGGCAACCGAAGGTACCGTGGTTGAACGTATACCGCCTCGCCTGAGAATCAGAGGAGACGCTCCCATCGAGATGCCTCACATTCTCATTCTCATCGATGATCCGGATAAGACAGTCATCGAGCCGCTGGTCAATCAGCCGGGAGAAGTCATATACGACACAGACCTCATGATGAATGGCGGCCATATCACAGGCACGTTCATCAAGGAGGCCGATCTCAAGGGCATGCAGGATGCACTTTCCGTTCTCTACGATAAGGCCGAAGCCAAATACGGCGCAGGAAATGTCATCTTCCAGGCCATGGGAGACGGCAACCACTCACTGGCAACCGCAAAGACTGCCTGGGAGAATATCAAAAAGGATCTCTCGCCTGAAGAGATTGAAAATCACCCTGCAAGATACGCACTCTGCGAAATCGAAAACATCCACGATGACGGCATAGTATTCGAGCCGATTCACAGAGTAATCTTCGCAAGCAACGGCCAGTCCGGAGACGAGCTCGTGGCCCACACTGTTGAGCTCCTCGATAAGAACAACGGAAAGGCCTATCTCGCAGCAGCGGATGCTGCCGCACCGGCAGGCGCATTTGAGATTCCATGCATGACAGCAAGCGGCAAAGGCAAAATCATAGTTGAGGGTCCTGAGAACAAACTCGAAGTCGGATGCCTGCAGCAGGCACTCGATATCATGGTAAAGGAAGAAAAATGCTGTGAGATCGACTATATCCACGGTGCAGACGTGGTTGAGAGACTCTCCGCCAAGGAAGGCAATGCCGGATTCCTGCTTCCTGCAATGGACAAGTTCATGCTCTTCCCTGCAGTTGCAGCCGATGGCGCACTTCCTAGGAAGACATTCTCCATGGGAGAGGCAAACGAAAAGAGATACTATATCGAATCCCGCTATATCGCAAAAAACAAATAGGTTTTGTGCGTAAGCAAATCTGAATGTAATAATCAATTCAAATCAAAAGGCCTGCTGATAATCAGCGGGCCTTTTGACCGGTTTCCCGTTTATGTGAGTTTTGAGAAAATGATTTTGCTTTACACTACTGTAAACTTCCTGCTTACAAGGGTCTTCGTCTGAGAACTGTCCCTCGCAATTATCTTGTACGTATATGTTCCCTTTGCAAGCTTGCCGAACTTAATCTTGGTATCAAGCTTTTTGTAGATATCATACTTCTTTGAATTGTTGCTTGTCCCTGCACTGAGCACTACCTTTCCCTTTGAGTTAAGTATCTGGCAGGTACCCATTGTTATGGTCTTGTTGGATGTGATTATGCCTTTCATGTAGAAAGGTGATCCTTTTTTAACCTTTGTCGGTACATTGTACGATTTAATCGCAAGAGTCGACTTTGCGGCAGCTTTCTTTGGAACTACCTTGAATGTCTTGTCGATAAGCGTCGCTGTCTTTTTCTCATCCGATGCGACCACCTTGTATCTGTATGTGCCGGCGGACAGCGTACCGAATCTGATTTTCGGATCCACTCCCGACAAGTTGTAATTCCATGAGTTCGGCTTTACATACTGTTGAATTACCGCCTTGCCCTTGCTGTTGACTATTGAGGCAGTTACGGCCTTAATTCTGTAGTTGGATTCAATCACGCCGGTCAGGACAAATCCGTTCCCTACCGTCACGCTTGAAGGTTTGCTCGCATCGCTTATCTTGAGCGTTGAAGCTGTGTTTACGTTGCCGGCTGATGTAGGCGCCAGCGGTTTGCCTTTTGCAGGAGCCTTTCTGCCCTTGCCCAGGCTTACGGATTTGATGTACCAGTACTGCGTGCATCTGAGCGGGCTGTACATGGTGCTCTTGCTCCACGGCTCTATGCCGTGATTGTATCTTCCGAGATTGTTCGCAGAGTCTGCCACATACGGGACTCCGTTCTTAACGCCCGTCAGCAGTACACCGTGCTGACCGAAGATGGATGATCTTGCGCCCCAGACGACTATGCCTTCCGGATGCTCTTTTATCAGTCTCTCGAACTCCCTGATTCTCTCCTTTTCTGTCTTGCCCGTGAACTTCTTCATTGAAACAGAGTAGCAGAGTCCGTCTGTCGTATGAGAGAAATTGTGCCAGAGCAGACCGAAGATAGTAGCATCCTTTCTGAGTGTCGCATTCGTGATCTTGGACCACGCCTTGGACCCCCTCAGTATCGCTGCCCTTCTGATCATGTTCCTGCTGGACGTCAGAATGCAGTCTCCGCTCCTGTAATCACTTGACGGTGTGTAGACAACCGCCTTGTCATTAATGCTTATTTTCGATGCAGCAAATGAAGTGTACGGAACAGCCGTAAACACCACTGCAATCGCAATAAACAATGTTAGTATTCTCTTTTTCATCACTGTAACTTCTTTCTGTCGTCAGCTGTTTTATAGATACTGTTTTGTAGTTCAGAGAATACGCTGTTAGAGATCGCGCGTAAACAAATCTGAACAATTCTTAAAGAAAGAGCGGACCTTTCAGTCCGCTCTTAAGTGTCTTATTTAATTTTGTCCCTCAAAGATGCGCCGGCCTATGCAGCTTTTGCATCTCTTTCTCTGGACTTGTCGAACACTGCTCTTTCCTTGTCAAGAGTCGGTGTGAACTTGGCTACGAGGAAAGCAACGATCATGCCGCAGATGAATCCGGGCAGGAGCTCATAAACACCTGTCGATGCAGAAAGTCCGCCGAAGAGCCAGCCGAGGTCGACTACGAAACCTGCGATGATTCCTGCAATAGCGCCCTTGTAGTTGAACTCTCTCCAGAAGAGCGACAGGATAATAACCGGTCCGAACGAAGCACCGAATGCGCCCCATGCGTTCTCTACCAGATTCATGATGGCCTGCGCTCCGGATCCCTTCGAAGATGCAATCAGATAAGCGATAACTGCAATTACAACTACAACGATACGTCCTACCAGTACGCCTTCCTTCTCACTTACGTCCTTCTTGAAGTTTGTGTAGAGGTCAGCAGTGAATGAACTGGATGCTACGAGCAGCTGTGAGTCGGCTGTCGATACGGAAGCCGCGATTATAGCTGCGAGCAGCAGTCCCGAAAGTGCCGGCGGGAAGAATTTCCTTGCCATTGTGATGAATACCAGTTTCTGCATTCCGGTCGGGAGCAGCTCGTCTGCTACCAGCATTCTGCCCATGTATGCGATGAGACATGCACAGCCGAGGGAAATAAGCACCCATACGATGGCGATTGTCGATGATTTCTTTATCTCTGAAGGCTTCTCGATCGACATGAATCTTACGATGATGTGCGGCATACCGAAGTAACCGAGGCCCCATGCAAGACCCGTTGCGATATCCTGCCAGCTTGCACTGAATAATCCGCCTCCGAAGTCGCATGTAGTCACGGCTCCGCTTGCATCTGTGTACTCATATACCTTGCTGAGAAGTGCTGTATCAAGCTCTGTGCCTGTGGCAATTACTGCGATAGGAACTGCCATGAGAGCGATCATCATCAGCATGCCCTGGAAGAAGTCAGTCCAGCATACAGCTGTGAATCCTCCGAAGATTGTGTAGAACACGATCAGCAGAGCGAAAATCACCATTGCAAGTGTTGTGGAGATACCCGGGAACAGTGTGCTGAACACAGTGGTACCTGCAACAAATGCGGATGCTACATAGATGGTGTATGCAAACAGGAAGATAAGCGCGCAGATGACCTGCAGCGTCTTTGTGTCTGCATCGAATCTGTTTGCGAGGAACTGCGGGATGGTGATGGAATCATCAGCCTCTTCCGAGAATACTCTCAGCCTTCTTGCGCAGAGTATCCAGTTGGCTGCAGTACCTGCCGCAAGGCCGATACCGATCCACATCTGTCCGAAACCAAATGCAAGAATTGATCCCGGAAGTCCCATCAGCAGCCATGCCGACATGTCGGATGCCTGTGCGGAGAGTGCTGTTACCCAAGGTCCCATTGCACGTCCGCCGAGGAAGTAATCCTCCTGGCTTCTTTGTTTATCCTTGATATAGAAGTAGATTACTACGCCCATCAAGGCCACAAAGTAGAGAATAAAAGTAATCATTTCAGAACTCATAAAAAAACTCCTTTTCCATCGTTGCCTAATCTTTCTTTAAATCAATACCTTTTTCTTAATAATCTTGTGTGGCAACGATTTCAATTTGATGTAGATATTATCCGCCTTTTTTAAGTATAAGTCAACGTAGTGTTGACAAATACTTCACACTGAATCGAGCTGTTACGGTGCTCTAATTTCGGGTATAAGTCACGGAATTTCAAGCTTTTCGAGCATTAAGCTGCTTTAAGAAATTGTAAAAGGCGGGCATTCTTCGTTAATGAATTATCAATTTCTCGAGCTTCTTATTCTCTGTTAATTGTATAATTATTCATTTTGCACACTTCTTATTCGCGCTCTTCTGGCTTGTATTAAATAGGGCATCTTATATATTTACAAATTCTCATCCGGAACTCCGCTTACCCTGCAGAAGAGACCCTGGACAGCGATTTCTTCCAGGCAAATGCCAAGACCATGATCCCAATGGAGAGATATGGCAACGAAGGAGAACTCGATACAGCTGCAGTATTCCTGGCATCACCTAAGACTTCATATGTGACAGGAATAATGGTGCCGGTCGATGGAGGATATACTTGTATGTAAAGTAGCAATTTAAGAGGGTTCAGACATATCCGTCTGAACCCTCTTTTTGTATTTAGTTAAGATTGAGCTTCCTCTCCATGAAGTATTTGCAGATGAAGAAGTATGCTGTTACAAGAGCGGCGGCTACGATGAATAATATCAGGAATATCAGCTGCGCCGACAGAAAATTATGGGCCATCATATAAGTAATGAAATCATCAAACCCGAGATTGACGATCATTCCGATTTGTACGAGTATGTTACCCACTGCTGTTTCTGCCATGGAAAGTCCGATATATGCTCCTATCGAAGCCAGAGTAGTGTGATCCTTGGCCTGATGTCCTATCGTAATTGCGGCATATATGGCCAGTATGCTCTTGGCTGAGCTCAGTATACCGAGCAGGAATATTTCCACAATTACCAGAACCCATTCAGGTCCGAGTTCTGCTATCATCTCCCTTATGCCTGCCAGGAAGTCAGGTAAAACATCGAACAACGCCCCGCTGCACAGCAGTATCAGGAATATGGATATAAACGACGCCACTGCCGATATACTCATCCATATGAGAGCGGAAAGCCCTTTGTTGGCTATATGCTCATTCATGCTTACAGGAAGCACCATGTTGAAATATGCCTCGTCTCCCAGCATGCTGGTTCTGTATCTCTGTATTATCAATATGATGGACATTACGAATACCGCCACGGTGACTGCCACATAGAGCAGTATGGTCAGGACGGGCAGCAGATCCGATTCGCTTTCGAAACCGCGCACTCCGAATCCGAGAAGTATGGAGGCTGCAAGCCATGCAACGTACAGAGGGAGCAGTTTGCGTCCCATCGCCGGGAGCTCATATTTGAGTAGTTTGCCTAACATCTGAACACCTCCCTGAAGAGCTCGTCTATGCTCTTCCCTTCTTTTTCTCTGATATCGTCTGCAGGTCCTTCGAGCACTACCCTGCCTTCCTTGAGGAATACGACATTATCCAGCACGGATTCTATGTCCGAGATAAGATGCGTGGATATAATGACTATTCCGTCCTCGTTGTAGTTTGAGATAATCGTCCTCAGTATGTAATCGCGGGTCGCAGGGTCCACTCCGCCTATGGGCTCATCGAGCAGATACACATCTGCCTGCCTGGCCATTACGAGGCAAAGCTGGAGCTTTTCCTTTGTACCCTTGGACATCTTTTGCATAGTCTGACTGCGGTTTATACCGAGGTCATCTATCATCGCATCTGCCTTGGCGGCATCAAAGTCGTAGAAGAAGTCGCTGTACAGTTCAACAAGCTGATCGCTTGTCATGTAAGCCGGAAGAGCGTTTCTGTCCGGAAGATATGCGACTTTTTTCTTGGTCTCAACGCCCGGTGCAATCCCGTTTATCTCCACGCTGCCCGATGTCGGCACCAGAAGCCCATTCAGTATCTTGATAAGCGTGGTCTTGCCGCTGCCGTTAGGTCCGAGCAGGCCCACTATACGCCCTTTGTCGAGAGATAGTGTAACTCCGTCGAGGGCCCTCACATTTCCAAAATCCTTGGACAATTCGCTGATATCAATTCTTGCCATTGCCCGCCTCCTTTATAAATTCTCTTATTTCTTTTTCGTCCATTCCAATCTTCTGAAGTTTCTCCGTAAACTCACCGAGATACTTCTCTGCGAGTTCTTTATGCAGACCCTTCAGTATATCCTCATCCTTCGTGACGAACCTCCCGCTTGTACGCTCTGAATACACAAGTCCCCTGCGCTCAATTTCGGCCAGGGCCTTTTGCATTGTGTTCGGATTGACTCCTGCATCCATGGCGAGATCCCTTACCGAAGCCAGTTTTGCGCCGGGTGCATAGGCACCGCTGGCGATGCGCATGGTAAGCTCATCAACTATCTGAGTGTAGATTGGAATGCCGGTTTTGAAGTTCCAGTCCATTGCCTTTCCTTTCATAAGTGTCTTTTAGATACATAATTCAACATTACAACCATGTTTGTATTATTGTATTAGGTACTTAGTACAATAATACAAAATATTTTCTTTGTCAATAGCCGGTTAGGTAATTTTTTTAAAAAAGAAAAACAGCGGATTGCTCCGCTGTTTCTTATGATTATTGTTTGTGTATCCGCCTATACAGGGAACTCGATCGCAATGTCCTTGCCCTCTGCGATGTAGAGCTTGACCACGCCGCCTGCAATTGTCATCTGAGTTCCTGCAGGAACTGCCATGGCAGGAGCAGCAGCATCTGCAACTGCTGTTTCGGTCTCTGCCGCACCTTCATCTGTAGCACCAGGATCCTGAATATTATCAACCAGAGCCGGTGTAAGCGGTGTGAGCGAATCGCAGGTCTCCTTGAGGGTTGCTCCGATGCACTGTCCTATTGTGAGGCAGCCGTCTGTGTTGAGAAGTCCCGTATCGATCAGGTCAGGGAAAATAGCCGGATCTTCGAGGTTGTGGTGAGAAATCTCACCCGGCTCCATTCTGCAGCACAGCACTGCCGGATCGTTCTTATGTTCCAATGCATATTCCAGTTCAATTGACATTTCTTTTCCTCCCCTTTTATTTCACAAAAATATCGGAGTGTTTCTCCGATATTATTTTATGACCACCGCCCTATATGAGCAATTGGCTTTGTATATACAAAAGCAGACAATTATCAGTTTAGTAAATACTTGCAGTGACGCCGCAGCTTCGCGGCTCAGGATAATATCAGACGTTGTCCACTTCTCTTATATCGCTGAATCGTTTGCCCCATACGCTTGTGATCGGCATTATTGTTGCAAAGGCATCGGGGTCAGTATCTGCGACAAACTTCTTTATCTTTACGCTTTCGGCCGGCGTGCAGATAACGGTGAGGGTCCTGCGCTCCTCATGGCTGTATTCGCCCCTGTTTACGTGAGAAGTCACGGCACGGTGCACTTCGTTCATTATATATTCGGATATAACGTCCGTCATGTCGTTGTGGCTGGTTATAATATCAAACTGGACATATTTGCCGCTGAAGCCCGTCATCACCATGGATATGATCTTTGCAGACACCACGGCAGTCACCACTGCGTAAAGAGCAACATTCATATTGAACACAAACGCCGACACAAGGATGATGATTACGTCCATCACCATCTGTATGTCTCCGACTCTCAGGTAGTTGAAGACCTTAAACTTCAGCACCCTGGCCAGTGTATCAGTGCCGCCTGACGAAAAACCTCCTATGTATCCTATGCCGGTTGCAAGTCCGTATCCCACGCCTATGATAAGCGATGCGAGCAGAGGGTCCGGGCTGTCGAGCATAACATAGTCGATATGCTCAAATATGAACAGCATAATCGGATAAGCAAAGGCCAGAGCTATTATCCTGCCTACTTCCTTCTTACCCATCGTCACAAATGCGATGATAAGAATAATCATGGAAAGCGAATAATAAACAAGAGAATAGCTTATCTGCGGGAATGCATGAGTAATCAGCCTGGCGATTCCCGGCATGCCTCCTGAAGTCATGCCGTTTGGTATCATGACAAATATCTGTACAGACGAGCCAAAGAATGCCGACACTATCACTATCAGCGCATTTCTCAGAAATCTCATCGCTTTGCTTTCAGGCACTTTCCACATATAGCTCAAACCTTCCCAGATTTTAGTCTTTAATCCCATTGGATTATCCGAAATAATTTATACATCAGTGCAGTAATATTTTCAATTACCATAATGCAGAATTCCGGTGAACGTCCTGTTCCTATTGTAAATTCTTATCTGCCCAGGGAAAAGGAAATGTATGAGCTGGCCTCAGAGATACAGGGGCTCTCTGTCTGGAGTCTTACGATTGCCGCATATCCGAGCGTTGCCACGACATGGCTGCCCGACCGGAAAAGATTGAATTGCATGTTTCTTAGTGATAGAATTTTTAGGTCAGTAATAATCGCAAGATTCAGTTAATTTTGGTCCTTTCAAAAGAAATATGGGACCGGTATCACGAGGTATTAGAGAAATGAAGTATTACGATGAAATAGTTAAAAACAGACATTCATGCAGAAAGTTCGACGTAAGACGTGTGTCTGAGGAGATGATTAGCGAGGTTGTCGCATACCATAACGATGAGGAAAGTCGTCTGGTGGATGATATCGTGACAGAGCTGAGGTTTTACGACAGCTCCGCATATGACAAGCTCAAGGATACCGTAGGATACAACGGCATCTGCATCAAAGCTCCTCACTACGCCGTTCTGTTTTCCGAGCACAAGGATCACTATCTGGAAAATGCAGGATATATTATTCAGGGTATTACTCTCAAACTGACCGAGCTCGGTCTCTCTGCATGCTGGCTTACCATTAACGATCAGCACGCTGCCAAGGCCGCACTTGATTCGGATACGGGTCTTGTTCTCTCATGTGTGCTCGCATTCGGCTACAGAGCTGCGGATAACAAAGAAAAGGACGCTCCCAAGATCACTCTTGATAAGCTCTGCCTCGGCAAAGACTTCAAGACGGAAGTTGATACAGACTACTTCTACCCTGAGCTTGAGGACAGTCTGAGAGCTGTAGCAAGTGCGCAGTCATTCCAGAACCTCCAGCCATACAGGATGCTTGTGGACAACGACCGCGTATTTCTCGTCGGACTTCCGAGCGAGATGACTAACAAATACGACACTTACCTCAATTACGGAATCGCCATGTTCAACTTCTATTCCGTAATGTGGGCAGTAAGACCTGAGGCCCCGAGATGGAGCTTTGAGGCTCCGGACAGAGACCTCAAGCTCCCGGATGATGTGGAATACGTAGCCCAGTGCAGAATCTAAGCAATCTAAAAGCGCCTGACCGGCGCTTTTATGATGCCTTATTTACCTGAAAGGGCTTCGTCTATGGAGGCCGCGGCGACTTTGCCGGCGCCCATGGCCGAAATTACAGTCGCTGCTCCCGTGACGGCGTCTCCGCCGGCATAGACGGCCTTGCGGGACGTGAGGCCGCCCTCGTCCACGACGATGCCGCCGCGGCGGTTGACCTCAAGGCCCTCAGTCGTATCCTTAATCAGCGGATTCGGGCTTGTGCCTATCGACATGATTACAGCATCGACCTCGAGCTCAAATTCACTTCCCTTGATCGGAACAGGTCTTCTCCTGCCGGAGTCATCCGGCTCTCCGAGCTCCATCTTGATGCAGCGTATGGCTCTGACCGTTCCGTTCTTCGGATCCCTCGGATCATCCGGATTTTCATATCCCAGAATCTCTACGGGATTGTTGAGAAGACGGAAGTCGATTCCTTCCTCCTCTGCGTGCTCGACTTCCTCGGCACGGGCAGGAAGCTCTTCCATCGACCTTCTGTAGATTATATATACCTTTTCGGCTCCGAGTCTGAGAGCAGTCCTCGCAGCGTCCATCGCGACATTTCCGCCGCCTACGACTGCGACCTTGCCGCCCTTCATGATAGGTGTATCGGGATTATCCCTGTAAGCCTTCATGAGGTTTGAACGGGTCAGGTACTCGTTTGCGGAGTACACACCTCTCAGGGACTCTCCCGGTATGTTCATAAAGCTCGGAAGTCCGGCTCCCGAACCCACAAATACAGCCTCAAATCCCATTTCATCGAAAAGTTCATCTATGGTGAGGGTCTTTCCTATTACGGCATTTGTGACCACCTCAACTCCGAGCTCCTTGAGTCCTTCGACCTCCCTGGCCACTATAGCCTTGGGCAGACGGAACTCCGGAATACCGTATACAAGCACTCCGCCCGGAGTATGCAAGGCCTCGAATATGGACACTTTGTATCCTTTCTTTGCGAGGTCTCCCGCGCATGTAAGTCCGGCAGGACCTGCACCTACTATGGCGACTTTATGTCCGTTTAACTCAGGCGCTACCGGTGCTTCCTTGGAATGCTCGTTATGCCAGTCCGCCACAAATCTCTCGAGACGTCCTATGCCGACAGGATCGAACTTGATACCGAGAGTGCACTTCTCCTCGCACTGCGTCTCCTGCGGGCAAACTCGTCCGCAGACAGCAGGCAGAGATGAAGTCTCGCTTATTATCTGATAAGCACCCTCAAAGTCCCCTTCCTTTACTTTCTGAATGAACTCCGGAATCTGCACGTTTACCGGGCAACCCTCCACGCACGGGCGGTTCTTGCAGTTCAGGCAACGCTCCGCCTCAGCCAGTGCTGTTGCTTCTTCATATCCCAGAGCTACCTCATCGAAATTATGCGCACGCACTTTGGGATCCTGTGCAGGCATTTCATGTTTTTTAGGATTAATTGCCATTGCTCTTCCTCCCTTCCTATGCGTTCGCACCGCCCGCAAGTTCATCGGCGGCTTTATACATATTGCACACGTGGTCGTGCGCCTTTCTTTCAAAGTCAAAATATGTGCGTCCCCTGGCTATGGCCTCGTCGAAGTCCACTTCGTAGCCGTTGAAGTCAGGTCCGTCCACGCAGGCGAACTTCATTACGCTGCCCTCATCCGTATGGAGCGTGAGTCTGCAGCATCCGCACATACCGGTTCCGTCCACCATTATCGGGCTCATGGAAACGGTAATCGGAGCATTAAACTCCTTTGCGGTCAGAGTGACGAACTTCATCATGATGAGAGGTCCTATGGTGATGATCATATCGAACTTCTCACCTGAAGCCAGCATCTCCTTGAGCGGCACTGTCACGTTACCCTCTCTTTTATATGAACCGTCATCTGTCATTACTATAAGACGGTCTGAGCATGCATCGAACTCATCCTCGAGAATAACCAGGTCCTCGCTTCTGAAACCTATGATGCTTGTTACTTCAGCACCGAGTCTGTGGAATTCCTGAGCCACAGGCATCGCTATAGCGCAGCCCACTCCGCCGCCGACTATGCATACTTTTTTAATGCCCTCGGTTTCGGTCGGCCTTCCGAGAGGTCCGACGAAGTCCTGAATGCACTCGCCTTCTTTTACATGATTGAGTTTCTCCGTGGTGGCTCCCACAACCTGGAATATGACCTTTACAGTCCCATCATCCGGGTTGGTACCTGCCACGGTCAGAGGTATTCTTTCTCCGTCCTCGTCTACGCGCAGTATTATGAACTGGCCGGCTCTGGCCTTGCGCGCCACCAAAGGAGCTTCGACCTCGATCTGTGTGACCGTTGGCTTGAGAGATCTCCTTCTGACAACTTTGTACATTTTGTCCCTCCTCCGTTTAGTTTCTCAGTTGTTAAATAAATAGACACTGCGGTTATTATACCACACTGCTATATCTTTCTCCGCATGAGAGATGCATCTCTCATGGTATTATTTGCGGCCGCTTTGTTAAGCCGCTTCTCCAGCTTTGACATGTCGGGGCCGGTTCCGATAAACACAGCCTGATTGTCTATAGCCTCATCCGCTCCGCTTATGGCATATAGCCTGTCGGCGAGGTCAAACCTCACATAGTCTCCTCCTGCTTTCACAACGCCTTTGGCTCTTGTGATGCCTCCAAGTTCATGCCTCAGCACATCCTCGAGCAGGAGTATCAGTTCAGAGACGGAGCCGAGGCTCACGTCCCTGAACGATACCTGCTCAGTTTTTGCAGATAAAGGAATTATGTCCTGTTCATCTGTCACTCCGCTTTCTGCCACGTCAGCCTCATCGCAGGTATCTGACAATATCTCATCCCACCATGAGTCCCCGTGCGTCACATACGGAATATCCGAGATTGCCGCGTCCGGATTGATCTTTCTGATTTCAGCATTGATCCTGTCTATATACTCATCATCTTCATTTTCTATCTTCGAGTATATGACTTTATCCGCAGCGGCAATCTGATCTTTATACAGCTCTTCGTACTCTGCCATATTCTCGTAATATGACACAGGCGCGAGCACAACGAGCGGTTTCAGAGGCACTATCTTCTCATAGCTTACCTTCTGAATATTAGCCATTATATTGCTGAGTTTGCCGACACCCGTAGGCTCCACCACGAGATACTCAGGGTCAAGGCTTGCGGAGACCGCTATTATCGTGTTGGCAAAGGAATCCTTTTTGCTGCAGCAGACGCAGCCCTCGGCAAATTCCCACACCTTAAGCTCCCCGGACTCCTGTATGTCCTGTGAATCGAGATTCGTATCTCCGTATTCATTTTCGAGAACCGCGATTTCCCTGCCCGTCCTTTTAATAAGTTCTTTAATAAAAGTTGTCTTGCCGGCGCCGAGAAACCCTGACACCACGAGTATCTTCATTTCACCTGTACTTTAAGCCCCTTTTTAGAACTGAACCTCTTTGTTTACATCGTGATTTTCAAGCACAACCACAGGCTTGATGAGATCCTTTGGCTTGTCCTTCATGATCTGAAGTGCCTCAGGGATGTGATTCCATCCTTCATAAACGTGAGAAGCGAGCTTGCTCACATCGAGTTTGCCTGAAGCCACGAGGGATCCGAGCTTTTCCATGCGGAGTCTTCCGCCCGGCATCAGTCCGCCGTTGATCTGCTTGTGACCCATTCCGACGCCCCACTCAACTCTCGGTATGGAGATCATATCTCCGGATCCGAGGTAGTTTACGTTTCCGATCTTTCCGCCCGGCTTGACTGCGGCAACTGCGGACTTGAATGTATCGACATCTCCGCCGGCGATGATAACTTTATCCACGCCCTTGCCGTCCGTCATGGCGAGCACCTGATCCTCAATCGTGCCGTCTTTATAGCTTATAAACTCATCGGCTCCATAGAACTTGGCTGCCTCAACGCAGTTGGGGCGGGTTCCTACGGCGATGATTCTGGATGCTCCTCTGAGTGCACATCCTGCAACCGACATCAGACCTACAGGGCCGATACCGATAACCAGCACGCTGTCACCGAACTGCACGTCGGCGAGCTCGACTCCGTGGAAACCTGTCGGAACCATGTCTGAGAGCATGCAAGCATCAACTATGTTGATACTCTCAGGCAGATGTGCAAGGTTGCCATCGGCATCATTTACATGGAAGTATTCAGAATCAAGTCCGTCCTTGAAGTTTGAGAACTTCCAGCCTGCAAGCATACCGCCGGAGTGAGTGGAATATCCGCTCTGAGCCTCAACTGAGCTCCAGTCCGGTGTGATGGCGGGAACGAGCACTCTGTCGCCCGGTTTAAAGTCCTTGACGAGTTCGCCTACTTCAACAACCTCAGCGCAGCCCTCGTGTCCGAGTATCATGTTGTGTCTGTCGCCTACAGCGCCTTCCCATACTGTGTGCACATCGGATGTGCAGATTGCGATGGCAAGCGGCTTGCAGATTGCATCGAGCGGTCCGCACTTCGGAACTTCTTTTTCAATCCAGCCTACTTCGCCGATCTTGAGCATCGCGAAACCTTTCATTTTGTCAGCCATGATTGTTCTCCTTTCATCGCTACAGTTTATATTGAGAATATAGAGAAATAGTCCGCTTGTTAAATAAATAACAAGTTCTGGTTATATTGTACTAATTTGGTATTGTTAAAACAATAACGTTATTGTTCTTTTATCGAAACATAAAAAACACAGCCCTCCGTGAGCTGTGTTTCTTGCAATATTAATACTTTAATGCACTCCGTATAATTGTTTACTGAATGGAATTTACAAGAGTATCCAGATCGTCTGCCTTAAGGCCGTAATCTTCATCTCCTCCTGCGCCGTACGCGACTATGCAGTATGCATAGTCACCGGATGTCCAGATGGTCTTTGTGGACTCACCTTCCCTGTTACCGTAGCACTTCACTTCGAGTCCCTTGATGTTCTGTGTCCACTCATTCTTGTATTCACCATAATCACCGGAGATATCTCCGTCTCCTTCGGGAGCCGTATCGGGTCTTCCCTTGCGGATGGTCATATCCACTGCGGCGATCGGAATCCTGGCCTCTGCCATTCCGTCCATGCACCTGTACTGCTCGACCTTAACCTCTCCCAGGCTGATCGTGGTTCCCTCGGCAGCTTCAAAGCCGTCGATTCCCGCGCCTTCTGCTGCTGCTTCGGCACTTTCCACATCACTCCATGGGTTGGGCATTCCGACTTGCTGTTCTTCCTCCTCAGCTGCAGGCTCTTCTGCAGGCTCTTCCGCAGAATTGCAGCTGACGCATGCTGCAAGAGCCAGCATCAGCATAAGCATCATAAGCATGCTTAAAATCTTACTACTCTTCTTCATGCAACACCCTCCTTTTCAGAATTGAAAATCTCCGCTCTTTCCACCTGCCTTAGTGGCGAGATGGATATCACTTATCACCATTCTTTTATCCAGCGCCTTGCACATGTCATAGATGGTAAGAAGAGCAACAGATACGCCGGTAAGGGCCTCCATCTCAACACCGGTCTTTCCGTCGCAAACAGCCGTGCATACAGCCTTTATCGTGCAGGCTTTCTCATCGACATCAAATTCCACCGATGCATTTTCAAGTCCTACGGGATGACACATGGGAATTAAATCCGATGTGCGCTTGGTTCCCATGATTCCGGCAACCTGTGCCACCGTGAACACATCGCCTTTCTTAATCTTCCTTCCGAAAACGGCATCCATGGCCTCGCGGCTCAGAGTAATCGTCCCCTCAGCCACCGCAGTCCTCCGCGTCACGTCCTTATCTGACACATCCACCATATGCGCATTACCCTTGTCATCAAAATGAGTGAATTCAGTCATGCCGCTGCTTCTCCTTGCGTCCTCTGTATTCGAGGCAGAGCATGGTCAGGTCGTCAAACTGCTCTGCTGCTCCCACGAAATCATCAACTGCTGCGCGTACATTTTTCAGAATATCATACGGGTTTGCCTCTGCGTTTTTGTTAAGAGCATCGATCATCCTGTCAGTACCAAAGAGCTCCGTATTTGCACTCGTTGCCTCGGGCACGCCATCGGTATATACGAAAATCTTGTCGCCTTTATCAAGCCGGATATCATATTCCTTGTATCTTGCACCATCCATGCCTCCGAGCACGAGTCCGTGTTTATCCTTTAATAGTTCAAATTTGCCTTCATGGTAAACGGCAGGATACTCATGTCCGGCACTCGCACATGTCATCTTACCTGTCGAAAGCTCCAGGATTCCTATCCAGGTCGTTACGAACATCTGCATCTTGTTCTGAGCGCAAAGTGCTTCATTGGCCTTATTAAGTGTCTCGGCCGCACCAAATCCGAGCATCGCATAGTTCTGAACCACGGTTTTGGATATCATCATAAAGAGTGCTGCCGGCACGCCCTTTCCGCTTACGTCTGCAATTACAATTCCGAGATGATCTTCATCGACCATGAAGAAGTCATAGAAATCTCCGCCGACTTCCTTCGCAGGATCCATGCTGGCATATAGGTCGAACTCTTCTCTGTTCGGAAATGCCGGAAAGATTGAAGGAAGCATGGATGCCTGAATCTCCGTAGCCATATTGAGCTCTGTCTGTGTGGCCTGGAGTTTGCCGCTGTTGTAATTGAAGATGATGCAATACATTATTACAAGCGACATCAGTGTCATTCCGTACTGTGATGCGTTGCCGTACTCTCCCATGGTTGTCAGGAAGATAATAAGCGGCAGGAAGATGAATGTCAGCGCGGCAATTTTCTGGCTGCGCGGGCTCTCGCTCCTGATAATCAATATGGTTGTAAGGAGCGATGTCACGATGAGAAATACATCCTCCGCCAGAGGAACCCCTGTGTTCTGATACGATCCGCTGTCATTAACAAAAAACGTTGTCGGTCCTATGATATTGGATAAAACCACCAGGTTTTCAAATACAAGCAGAACCGGTATTAACTTATCCGCCCACCTGGCGAGTCTGCCTTCAAAGCCTAGCGTTTTTTTAACATATTGATAAAAATAATATATAATACCCAGATCGAGCAGTTTGTTCAGCAGGATAAATGTAAAAGTGAATCCGTTATATTCCGGTATCCTTACTGTGTAATACATCAGAAAGTTCAGAACAAAATTGGCACTTACCATGACATTCAGTGACCTGAACTCCATGGTTCCTTCCCCGTCCTGCCTCATCGTTCCGTAAAACAGCGCCGCGCAGATAAATGTTCCAATCGCATCCACACCGCAGTCATACAAATTATCCGCAATCCTTCCGATCGTTGCTGCATCAGCATATATCAGCCATGTCATCACAAACGAAAACACAGCGGATGCAACTGTAAATATCAGCCCTATTTTAAGACTGTAATCTTTATACTTCTTTATCATATTTCCCCTTTTATCAATCTCCTCCGCCCTGAGGCATGTACTGGTAGAGATTCATGGCGAGGTTCGCAACAGGCATGGTCTGAACCCAGATTCTTCCCGGTCCGGTCACCTTGGTGTTGAAGAGCCCTTCGCCTCCGAGGAGAACATTCTTGGCTCCGCTGATTTTCTCAAGGTCCATGGTGCATGTGCTGTCCATAATAGCCAGATGAGGTGCGTCTATCAATTTAACGTCTCCTGCCTCCAGCTTATATTCCACCGCTGCTCCGTCTATTTCGAGGAATACCACTCCCTCTCCGCTGAACTTCTGCATGATGAATCCAAGTCCGCCGAACAGGCCTTTTCCGAGGCTCTTTTTGAAGTGAACCTCCACATTCACGCCCTCTGTGGCAGCAAGGAAAGCATGCTTCTGAGCGATAATCGACTGCCCTGCATGAAGTTCAATCGGAACTATCTTTCCGGGATACGAAGATGAGAATACTACCTCACCCTCACTGCCTTCGCAGGTGTAGTGATTAAAGAATATGCTCTCTCCCGAAAACATGCGGCCAAATGCTTTTCCTATTCCGCCTCCGCCTTCGGTCTTCATTGATATTTCGTCATCCATCCATGCCATGCTTCCGCCTTCACATTTCATGGACTCTCCCTGAACGAGATGGCATCTTACGGCAGGAAAATTCTCACCGACTATTTCATACTTCATGACATACTCCTTTCATAATGCGACGCTTATAAATGAGTTGTTATCTTAAAAACAGTATAGCACTTTCGCTCAGCCTGAGATAGTCCGGGTGCCCTCTCTCATCTATATTTCTCTGCTGATCGGACTGCACAAACCAGCATATGAGATCACCGGCTCCCTCTGGTCTTATGTAGTAATTCTTCTCAAACGGCAGATCGTCCACTCTCGCTAGATCGAACTTTATGCAGCCCTCCTGTTTATCACCCCAGACCGGCTCGAAATAATGGGCGCGGTAGCCTATGCTCTTCGTGCCCTCCGGTATTTCTCTCTTCAGGGCAAGCGTCACACCCCAGTCAGGAATCTCAAGTGTGTGTTTGTCCTTCACTGTTACCTCTGCAAAGTTCTTGCATCCTGTCAGGCGGGCCACCTCTTCATGCTCCGGATTTCCGAAAACATCCTTTGTCTCTCCGTGCTTGAGGATCTTTCCTCCCGACAGCACAAAGAGCTCCTCGCTGAACCTGTACAGTTCATCCCTTGAGTGCGAGACCATGATGACCTGCCCCGGGTAATCCTCCAGCATCTCCAGCATCTCCACCTGCATATGATCTCTCAGGTGTCCGTCAAGCGCGGCGAACGGCTCATCGAGCAGTATAAGCTCCGGCTCCGTCACCATTATGCGCGCAAGCGCAACTCTCTGCTGCTGCCCGCCGGAGAGTTCTCCCGGTATCCTCTCTGCATAAGCATCCATATCAAACCTTGAAAGCATCTCAAGGGCCTTGCTCCTGTTTTCTTCCCTGCTGCCCTTAAGCCCCGCCATCACATTTTCCAGCACGCTCATGGTCGGAAAAAGAGCATAATTCTGAAACATATAGCCCACGTTTCTCTTCTGCGGCCTGAGGTTCAGCTTTTCAGCCGCATCCAGAAGCCTCCGTCCGTTTACCTCGATTCGGCCGCTCACGCCGTCCTCAATGCCTGCTATGCTCCTGAGAGTCATGCTCTTTCCCGAGCCCGACGCACCCAAAATCCCGATGCGACTTGCATCTGACTCTATCAGGACATCAAGTTCAAAATCCGCTATTCTTTTGTGGATATCAGCATACAGTCTGCTCATCCGCCTACCATTTCTTTATATTCTTCATATGTCTGCCGGTGATTATGTTGATGGCAAACACCATGGCAAATGCAATTAAAAGCACCACAATGACCCAGAACCCGGCCGTCATGTAGTCGCCGTCTTGAATCACCATGGCAATTCTTTGTGATACCGTCCCGGTCTTGCCCGGGATATTGCCCGCAAGCATGGATGTCGCTCCGTACTCACCCATCGCCCTTGCAAATGTGAGTATGGTGCCGCTTGCAATTCCGGGCCCCGCCGTGGGTACGACGATACGCCAGAAGATGGCAAGTTCAGACATGCCGAGAGTCCTCCCGGCATATACGAGATTCGCATCGATCTGTTCAAACGCCGCTCTCGCATTTCTGTACATGAGAGGAAATGCTATGACCGTGGCAGCCAGTATGCAGCCGAGCCATGTGTGGACCACCTGAATATTGAATGTGTCGTTTAAAAAGATTCCGAAGGTCCTTCGCCTGCTGAATATGAGGAGGAGGAAAAATCCTGCGACCGTGGGCGGCAGCACCATCGGAAGCGTCAGTATGCCGTCAATAACGGATTTGGCCCTGTAATCCCTCTTTATCACTTTCCGGGCAGCCCAAAGGCCGAGGAAGAACGATATTATCGTCGCTACAACCCCGGTCTTCAGGGATATCCAGAGCGGACTCCAGTCAAGTTTTGCCGCCAGTTCAATCATGCTGCCCATAGCGTATTTATTTTAGCATTAAGAGCTACTCCACGTCTGTATCAAATCCGAACTTCTGATATACGGCCTTGGCATCATCATTTGTGATGAATGATATGAAGTCAGCCGCAGCCTGAGACTCAGCATCATCTGCATCCTGGTTTGTAATCTGAGCCACAGGATAGATGATATCGCCTGTCACATCATAGCCGACAGTCTCAATAATCTTGATGTTATCTTCGTGTCCGATTGTATCGGAGAGATATGTTGTTCCTACTTCGCAGGAACCCTCCTCAACAGCGGAGAGAACCTTGCTTACATTGCCCTGCTCGCTGATCTCAACTCCTCCGAGCTGCTCAGACACCTCAGCAGTCGTGATTGTCGCAGGATCCTCAACTTCATTGAGAAGACCGAGCTTGATCATGGCCTGCCTTGTGTACTTGCCTACAGGTACGCTTCCGTCTGCAAGAGCGATGCTCTTTGCGCTTCCGATGTTTGCAAGGCCTGTTACGGCGGTATCGGAATCAGGCTGCGTAACTACAACAAGTTGGTTGTTTACTACATTGGTCCTTGTTCCGTCGACAACCATACCGGCAGTCTCAAGTTCATCCATCTGTTTCTGTGCTGCGCTGAAGAATACATCGCAGGGAGCTCCTTCCTGAATCTGAGTAAGAAGTGCTCCTGAGCTGTCAGCATTTATTACGATATCCACTCCCGGATTCGCTTCCTCAAATGAAGCCTCGAACTCCTCCATTACAGCGGTAAGTGATGCCGCGGCAAACACGTTTACACTTACACTTTCTGTCTCTGCCGGCTCTTCCGTCTCAGCAGGTTCGGAAGAACCGCCCCCGCATGCCGTAAGAGCAAACACAGTCATAATCATCATTGCAATAGCCAGTAGTTTCTTTTTCATCATTTGTTTTCCTTTCTGTTCTCCGTCGGGAGAAAATTGAAATAACATGCATCGAATTGTTTTTAAAAACGATTCGCTTTGTGTATAATAAGCCCTCTTATGCAGAGGGCATTATTATCTGCATTTAATCAGCATGCACAATCTCCTGTCCTTTCGAGCATTATCTCAAGTCCGTGCTCGAGCGGCGGAAGTACAAATTCAAGGCATTCCCTTACTGCCTTGGGGCTCCCCGGGAGATTGACGATCAGAGTCTTTCCTCTCATTCCGGCTGCCGCTCTTGAGAGCATGGCCTTCGGTGTCTTGGTCATCGAATATGCTCTTATGGCCTCCGATATTCCCGGCGTCATCCTGTCGCAGACCTCTTCAGTGGCCTCAGGCGTCAGATCCCTCGGCGAAAATCCTGTGCCTCCCGTTGTAAATACGACATTCACCTGCCTCCTGTCTGCGAGATTTATGAGTTCTGCCTTGAGGCGCTCAGGATCGTCAGGTATCAAAATGCCATCAACGACATTGTATCCGGCTTCGGACAGAATCTCTCCGATAAGAGGTCCGCTTTTGTCCTCTCTTTCTCCCGCGGCTCCCTTGTCCGAGAGCGTTATCCATGCTGCCGTAAAGGCGCTGCCCGGACCGGCTTCCGTCACTTCAATCACATCACCCGGCTTTACGGTGCCGCCTTCCAGGACCCTGGTGAATACGCCTTCTCTCGGCATGATGCAATCTCCTGTCTGCTCACGTATGGCGCAGCTTGTATGGCATTCCTTTCCTATCTGTGTCAGCTCCAGAACTGCGTCTCCTGTTCTGAGCCTCGTGCCTACAGGAAGAGAGCTAAGGTCCAGTCCCTCTGTTATGATATTTTCTCCGAATGCCCCATAGGACACATCGGCACCCTTTGCACGAAAAGCATCTATGCTCTCAGCCGAAAGCAGACTGACCTGTCTGTGCCAGCTTCCCGCGTGGGCATCGCCATCGATTCCGTGGTCTTTTACAAGCCTGACAGAATCCCGCTTCTCTTTCAGCGTTCCCTTTTTTTCACTGGTGCATACGGCCACTACTTTGCCGCTCGTCTTCATAATCTATCCTCCGATTTCCGCCATCGCGTGATGGTCAACCGCAGATACGTTCTCAAAGCAATGCTGTTTTGGTTTATTCTGCACTGCCTTCGAAAGCTCTTCGGCCAGTTCATTATCAGTTCCTGCCAGATATGGTTTCAGATTGATGCCGTCATCGTAGCAAAGACATGGCTTTACAAATCCCATGGATGTGAGCCTTATCCTGTTGCAGCCTGAGCAAAATCTTCCGTGGATTGAGCTGATGAGCCCTATGCCTCCGCTCCTGCCGGGCACTCTGTAATAAACCGCGGGTCCGTTTCCATGCGTGCTGCTGTCCGGCTCTATTTCCGGATATGCCCTTCTGAGCACATCCATAACCTCATCCGACCCGACGCACTTATCCTCATCGGCAAATCCTATGGGCATCAGCTCTATAAACCTGATATCTATTCCTCTTCCCAGGGCAAACTCCGCAAGATCCGTTATCTCGTCGTCGTTAACTCCCCGCTGAAGAAGGCAGTTTATCTTTGTCTTTATGCCTCTTTTCATGCATGCGTCTATGGCATCGAGGGGCCTCTTCAAATCCCCTGTTCTTGTAATCTGCCTGTACCTGTCTTCTCTTAGTGTATCCATGCTGATATTGATTCCATCAATCCCTGCATCTGCCAGCTCGTCCAGGTTTTCAGCCAGAAGCTGACCGTTGGTAGTCATTGTGACCTGCTCACAGCCCGGGAGCTCTTTTATCTTTCTGACGAGCCCCTTGCAGCAACCTCTGACCAGGGGCTCTCCGCCCGTTATCTTGAATTTCTTAATTCCGAGTCCCGTCGCAATCCGGCATATGCGCAGGATTTCGTCTTCTCTTAAAATCTCGCTTCTGTCCACCTTTTCGATGCCTTCTTCCGGCATGCAGTAAGTGCACCTCAGATTGCATCTGTCGGTGATCGAGATCCTCATATATTCAATTTCCCTGCCGAATCTATCTTTCACTTTGCCTTTTCTCAGTTTATTCCCACACTTTAGCTTTTCTCAGTTTATTTCCATCTATACCGTTTCAAACAGCACCTCCACGGAGCCCCCGCAGACCATGCCATCCTCATCCGGCCTTGCTATCATATTCGTTCTCACAAGATCGGCGCCTTCAAATCCGTCCGAAAGCATGCTCTTGGCTCTCTCTATGATTTCGTTTTCGGCAACCCCGCCGCCTATTGTACCGATAATGGAGCCGTCCTTTCTGACCAGCATCTTGGTCCCGACGGTTCTCGGACCGGAACCCGACTTTGACACTATGGTCGTCAGCATCATGGGCTCTCTGTCCTTTTCGAGTATCGCTTTCATCACGTTTTTCGGAAATCCGATGTTCCTTCTCTTTTTATTTTTAAGAGCTATGATTTCGGCTATTATCGCAACCGCGATTTCCTCAGGCGTTTCCGCCCCGATGTCGAGCCCGATCGGCGTATAAATGCTGGATATCTGCTCAGCGGACAGTCCGTCCCTGGCGAGCGCTTCCCTTACGATTTCCGCATGTCTCTTGCTCCCTATCATGCCGACATATGCATGTCTCTTCCTGAGAGCCCCGCCCACGCAGGCAGTATCGTAATTATGGCCCCGGGTCACGACCACAAAATAAGTATCGTCATTTCCTTCTATCTCCTGCATGCCCTCATCAAAGGATTTGCAGATAACACGGTTTGCGCCGTGCCTTAAAGCATTGTCAGTGAACTCCCGTCTGTCATCGATGACGGTCACATTGAGATTCATCATGCGGGCTATGCTGATAATCGGCATGGATACGTGGCCCGCGCCGCAGATGACCACATTCGGCTCGCTTCCTTGCAGCTCCATGTACACATCGCGTCCGTCCAGACTGAAGATTCCCGTATCCTTGAGCCCCGAGATTTTGCCTTCATTTCTTGAAAAGAAATTTGAGCCTGCTTTGGTCATGACAATCCTGCCGCCTGCAATCAGAGCTTTGTCGCCCATGCCTTCGCCCCTTATGACGGTTGCGGCATAGAGCTCCGAATTCACATCGGCAGCGGCTATCGCCTCGTATATGTTCTCAGCAACGGAATTATCATTTATGCACATCTAACAGATTCCCCCTTTTCCGAATCCGCAGTTCGGATACGTGCAGATCTCGCAATTAAGACAGAGCCCGCCCTCTCCGAGCCTGTCGAAGTCCTCTTTTGTAAGTACCTCTCCGGTCATTATCCTCGGGAGCACGATATCGAATATCGTGCGCTTTGAATACATCACGCATCCCGGAAGTCCCATCACAGGTATTTTGTTCTCTCCGTAGTATGCGAGCAGGAACATCGCACCCGGCAGCACCGGCGCTCCGTATGTGACCACGCTGCCGCACACGTTTCTTATGGCCAGAGGCGTCTTGTCGTCAGGGTCCACGCTCATGCCGCCTGTGCAGAGCACCATATCGCAGCCATCATCCAGGAGCTCTCTGATGCTCCTTTCAATGAAGTCATTATCGTCGTTGCAGATTTTGTGACCTGCTACCACGGCTCCGAACTCCTCAACTTTGCTCTTTACCACAGGCGTGAATGTATCCTCTATACGCCTGTAATAAACTTCATTACCCGTGGTGACTATACCGACTTTATGTGCTTTATATGGCACCACCTTCATAATCGGCTCATCACCTGCGAGCTCCCTGACTTCGTCCATCTTTTCTTTTTCAATCACCAGCGGTATAATCCTGGTCCCTGCGAGCTTGTCGCCCTTTTTTACGGGGAAGTCCCCGTGGCGGGCCGCTATCATCATCTGACCGAAGGAGTTCACTGCTCTGAGCTTTTCTCTGTCAATCTTCAGAACGCCGTCGCATTCGGCAGAAAGCTCTATCTTTCCTTCCTTTACATCTCCGCGGCTCATGTTCTCTCCCTTGCAGATTGCACAGAGAACTTCCGCCGCGTCATTTTCGTGCATCATGGAGTCGTCATTCTCCCAGACGTAGATATTGTCCTTTCCCAGAGAAAGCAGGACGGGGATATCCTCCTCTGTTATTATGTGACCCTTTCTGAACCTCGCATCCTTGGTCACTCCCTTTATTATCTGTGTGATGTCGTGGCAGAGCACCTGTCCGACCGCATCTTCAGTCTTAATAAGCTTCATATACTTTTTCCCTCAATGTATGTGTTTGTTTATTTATGTATTTATTCGCCCTTCAGGCTGAGCCCGTTATCCTCCATCATCTCGCGAAATCTCCGCTCAGCATAATCGCTTGTCTCATCCAGCAATTCCTTATATATATTCATCAGTTTTCTGCCGGCTTCGGTAACCTCGGCTTTTCCGCCTTCCTTTCCTCCCTGCTGCCTTTCAACGACTTTGTAGCCGAGGCCGCCCTCACACCTTCTGAGTATGGTCCAGCCCTTGCTGTAGGAGAAGCCGCAGTTTTCGCAGGCAGTCCTGACATTGCCGCACTTTTCTATTTCTTCGAGCAGCATCACGGTGCCTTTTCCGAAATAGGATTTATCCCGCGAGAACTTTATTCTTACCTCTGATCTGATATCCTCTTTCCCCATTTGTATCATCTCTTTCCATTAGTCTATCGATATCATCTCTTTCAATTAGTCCATCGATAAGATCTCTTTCTATTAGTCCTGACAATACAATTGCATTCCTTCATAGATATTGTATATCAATCGAATTGTTTTGTAAAACAATTCGATGCTCTTAGCCGATAATTTTTCTGCAAAAGCAACATGTTCGTACATAGCGGTACTATTCGGCATCTCATGTACTATCTTTCACGTGTTCCGGGACTTTGGCAAATGAAAAAGTTAGTACATCGATGCCTGTTTTAAGACGTTATGTACTAACTTTCACGTGTTCCGAGGTTTGCGAAAATGAAATAGTTAGTACATTGATGCCTGTTTTAAGACGTTATGTACTATCTTCCACGAGTTCCGGGGCTTGCGCAAATGAAAAAGTTAGTACATTGATGTCTGTTTTGAGGCATCATGTACTAACTTTATTGTTCGTATTGTTTGTATTGTACCTATTTATTCTCTTTGTATACCACATCGCAGTATATGCAGCGGTATTTTTTATTCTCAGGGTCTGACAGCCTGAATTTGTGGACTATCTCCTGTTCCTGTGATGTGATGCACCTTGGGTTCTTGCACTCTATCACGCCTTCGAGGGTCTCGGGGAGTTTGAGCTTGACCTTCTCTACCAGTTTCTGGTCCCTGACTATGTTGACCGTCATCTTGGTATCGAAATATCCGAGTATGTCGAGGTCCAGGTCGACATCTCCGTCCACTTTTATGATGTCTTTTTTTACATATTTGGTGCTGTCCACCCTCTGTATTATGGCAACCGTGCAGTCCACATTGTCGAGGCCCAGGAGATTGTAGATCTCCCAGCCTTTGCCTGCTTCGATATGATCCAGTACCACTCCGGTGTTTACTCCGTCTATATTCATTCTTATCCCCCTATTTCATACCCAGCATAAACAGTATCAGGGCCATTCTTATGTATTTGCCCATCAGGGCCTGGAAGAAGTAAGTTGCTCTCGGGTCGTCATCCACGTCGACCGAAATCTCATTTACTCTCGGGAGTGGATGCATGACTATCATGTCTTCCTTGGCATCATCCAGCATCTTACGCCTGAGGATAAAGCTGTCTTTCAGTCGGATGTAGTCCTCTTCATTGAAGAATCTTTCCTTCTGGACTCTGGTCATATACAGCACATCAAGCTCCGGCATGGCCTCCTCTAGGCTGCTCATCTCTTTCCACTCCACGCCCTTTTCGTCGAGCGATTCTTTCATATATCCCGGAAGGTCCAGTTCCTCGGGTGAAATCATGACGAATTTCACATCATCATATCTCACCATAGCCTCTATGAGAGAATGAACCGTGCGGCCGAACTTGAGGTCGCCGCAAAGCCCTATGGTCAGGCCTCCGAGTCTGCCCTTCTTCCTGTGTATGGTCATGAGGTCTGTCAGGGTCTGAGTCGGATGGAAGTGTCCGCCGTCACCTGCGTTGATAACGGGAACGGCTGCGTGGTTTGCCGCCACGAAAGGAGCTCCTTCCTTAGGATGTCTCATCGCGATGATATCCGAGTAGCAACTGGCCATGACTATGGTATCCGATACGCTCTCACCTTTGGCCGTCGAGCTCGATGCTGCCTGGTCGAATCCGAGGACATTGCCTCCGAGCTCCATCATGGCAGCCGTAAAGCTCAGCCTCGTCCTGGTGCTCGGCTCAAAGAACAGCGTCGCGAGCTTCTTGTGAGCGCATATATCCTGGTAACTTTCCGGATTTTCTATTATGTCGTCTGCAACATCTATCAGGTGGTCTATCTCGTCCACCGAAAGATCCGTTATGTTGATCAGATGACGAAGTTCCTTCATGTTAAATCTCCCTTCCCTTTTTATTTACGGAATCTTATCTCAGAGTCGGTCATCTCCTCTATGATGGCAAGCGAGTCGATTCTGTATCCTTCTTTTCTCAGTTTATCTCCGCCGAGCTGGAAACCCTTTTCGACAGCCGCAACGCATCCGGCGACCTTCGCTCCGGCCTGCTCGACTATGTCTATCAGTCCGTACAGTGCACTGCCGTGTGCGAGGAAATCATCGACTATCAGGATCTTATCATCCGGAGAGATGTATTCCTTTCCGACCATGACGTTATTGTTGTTACCGTGTGTAAACGAATGCACCATTACGGAATATACATCTCCCGATATATTGGAGCTTTTGTTCTTTTTGGCATATACCACCGGGAGATTCATGGCAAATCCCGCCGATACCGCAATCGGAATGCCTGATGCTTCTATGGTCAGTATCTTTGTTACTTCATCGTCCTTGTACATTTTAGCGATTTCCTCACCTATTTCTTTCATAAAAGGTGTGTCAATCTGCTGATTGAGGAAGTTGCCTACCTTGAGCACTCCGCCCGGGAGAATTTTACCTTCCTTCAGTATTTTTTCTTCCATCTTTTTCAATGGTCCGCTCCATCCTTTCCGTGTCTGCATCCGTTAAAACCTGCTTACTTGAGAATACCACAAACAACGCCCGGTTTTCTGCGTTTTTTGTGAACTTATTAAGAGACATTGCATGAAAAAGAGAGAGGCTTTCAACAGCCTCTCCCGGATTTCATTTATTTTATGTCGTTGTCTGTGCTGCCCTGGCGGAACTGGCTTACATCGTCAGTCTTTTCCTGCTCGGGATACAGCGGAATTGCTGCTGCATAGAGAGCTGCACATGTGACGAGGTCCTGTTTCCAGGTAATCTCGTTAGGAGCGTGTGCCTGGCTCTCGGCACCCGGACCGAATCCAACGCAAGGAATTCCATAGCGGCCCTGGATGGATACTCCGTTTGTGGAGAAAGTCCATTTGTCGCAGAGAGGTCTTCCGTCTCTCAGATGCATTGCGCTGTCAGATCCGATTCTCTTTTCTCCGAAGAGCGCCTTGTGCGCCTCCACGAGAGCCTTGACATGAGCGGAGCTTTCCTTGTTGATCCATGTCGGGAAGTAGCACTCTGTCTCATATACTTCACCTGTCCAGGACGGACGGTCATACATATACATCGAAACTTTTACATCATCTCCGTATTTCTTTACGCTCGGAAGCTGTCTTACCTCTTCGAGGCAGCTGTCCCAGGTCTCGCCTGCAGTCATACGTCTGTCGATTGATACAGCGCAGGAGTCAGCAACAGCGCATCTTGACGGTGATGTAAAGAATATCTGCGATACAGTGCAGGTACCTCTTCCGAGGAATCTTGCATCTTCGTAGTGATCCGGGTTGAACTCAGGCTCGAGCATCTTTACGAGGCCCTTGATCTCGTCATCCGGACCGCAACCGTTCTCATTGAGTGCTCTTATATCCTGAACGATGTCTGCCATCTTGTAGATAGCGTTGTCTCCTCTTTCCGGAGCACTGCCGTGGCAGGAGATTCCCTTTACATCCACACGGATTTCCATACGTCCGCGGTGGCCTCTGTATACGCCGCCGTCTGTCGGCTCTGTGGAGATTACGAAGTCAACTTTTGATCTTGCATCTTCCGGTCCGTTAAAGTACTTGTTTACGATATACTGCCAGCACATTCCGTCACAGTCCTCTTCCTGAACGGAACCTACCACCATGATTTTATATCCTTCAGGAATGAGTCCGAGGTCTTTCATGATTTTGGCACCGTATGTGGCAGCTGCCATTCCGCCCTCCTGGTCGGATCCGCCGCGTCCGTAGATGATGTCGTCCGTCTCATATCCTTCGTACGGGTCCTTCTCCCAGTTATTGATATTTCCAATACCTACCGTATCGATGTGAGAATCAAGAGCGATGATCTTGTCTCCTTCTCCCATCCATCCGATAACGTTGCCGAGTCCGTCGACCTCTACCTTGTCATAGCCGAGCTTTTCCATCTCAGCCTTGATGCAGGCTACTACGTCTCCTTCTTCGCAGCTCTCGCTCGGATGAGAGATCATGTCTCTCAGAAATCTGCTGATTTCCGGTCCGTACTGCTCTGCTGCTTTCTTGATTGCTACATAATCAGGTGCCATCTGTCTTCCTCCTTGAAAAATATCGATGTGCTTAATTTTTTTTATTGTGTAAAAATTATATTATTGATAAAATTAGATATATAGTTGTCGCCGCCTAACATTCGGGAGAATCATATGAAGCAGAACAACGATTTCAAATTTGCTGCCCGCGTGGCCAAAGCCCTGGCGGGTCAGTTCGGCGAAAACTGCGAGGTTGTAATACATGACCTCAGGGACAAGGACATCGAACATTCCATCGTGTCCATAGAGAACGGACATGTCAGCGGCCGCTCGGTCGGAGACGGTCCATCGCGCATCGTGCTTGAATCACTGAGAGATGAGGAGCACGAAGACCGCGTTTCCTATCTCACCAGGACCGCCGATGGTAAGGTCCTCAGGTCCACCACCGTCTACATTCATGATGAAGATGGTAAAGTCATAGGACTCATGGGTATTAACTTCGACATCAGTAAGCTGATTTCCGCCGAAAACATTCTTAAGACATTCACTCAGTTCGATGAAGGCTCAGAGCCCGAGTCGATATCGCGAAACGTTGCCGATCTTCTCGATGAGCTTCTTATGCAGAGCGAGAAGTTAATCGGTAAGCCCCCTGCACTTATGAGCAAGGAAGAAAAGGTCCGCGCCATCAGATATCTGAATGATAACGGTGCCTTCCTGGTCACCAAGTCGGGCCCGAAAGTCTGCGAATTTTACGGCATATCCACCTACACTCTCTACAGTTATCTGGATGAGATCAAATCATCGCAGGACTCCAAGTAGATGAGAAAAATGTATTATCCAAAAGGCGCTTTAAAAGCGCCTTTTGTTATTCGTGGATTCTCGTGCCGGTTTTTCCTTCTATTCCGTCCTTTGCTTTTTCGAGCAAGGTAATCAGAGCCATCCTGCCCTTTTTGGATTCGGCAAACTTAACTGCTGCTTCAACCTTTGGAAGCATGGAGCCGGGTGCAAAATGGCCCTCCTCCATCAGTTTCTTTGCTTCCTCTACATTTATGTCGTCAAGTCCCTTCTCATCGGGCTTTCCGAAGTTAACGGCTACCTTCTCGACTGCAGTAAGTATGATAAGTATGTCGGCATCAATCTGCTCGGCGAGCAGCTCGGATGCGAGGTCCTTGTCTATTACAGCCGGGGCACCTTTAAGGTGATTGTTTTCTGTTCTGAATACCGGGATTCCGCCGCCGCCGGATGCTATCACGATATATCCGGAATCTGCCAGCGCTTTAATCGTGTCGATTTCAACGATGGCCTTTGGCTTGGGGCTTGCAACGACCCTGCGGTATCCTCTGCCGGAATCTTCCTTGAATATGTGTCCTCTCTCCCTGGCCTTGGCATCGGCCTCCTCCTTTGTGAGGAAAGGTCCGATAGGCTTGGTCGGATTCTGAAATGCCGGATCCAGCGGATCTACCTCGACCTGGGTAAGGCAGCTGGCAACACTTGCATTGATGCCTCTGTCGAGGAGTTCCTCGCGCAGCCTGTTCTGAAGGTCATATCCGATATATCCCTGGCTCATGGCCGTGCAGACCGAGAGCGGGAAGTGATCGTATTTCGGATTGTTTCTGGTCAGAAGAGTCATCGCTTCCTGTATCATTCCGACCTGTGGTCCGTTGCCGTGGGAAACAACAACTTCATAGCCTTCCTCGATGAGATCGGCTATAGGCTTTACAGCCTCTGCCACTGCATCCATCTGCTCAGGCAGGTTGTTTCCGAGTGCGTTTCCGCCAAGTGCCACTACAATTTTCTTTTTCATAGCTACCTCTTTTCAGATCCCTGCTTTTACTTCTTAAAAGACTGTCTTTCTTTTCCTGCTTCGTAAAGTGCCTTGAGTGCAGCCTGCGGGTCTTTCTGTTTTGCAAGGAAGATCATTGCAGCGATTACATAAGGCTTGTTTGAAGCTTCTTTGTACAGAGAGTCTCTTGCGCGGTCGAATACCTCTGCGGTAACCTCTCCGTGCTCGCAGGAGATGCCCTGGATATCTGCAGGCAGCGGATGCATATAGAGAGTGTCGAGGCCGTTCTTTGTCAGCTTCATCATCTCATCGTCAACCAGCCAGTCCTGATGCTCTGCGTTCTGAGCGAGGAGCTCTTTTTCGAGCTTGTCGATTCCGTCGAAGTCGCCCTTTCCGTAGAGATCTGTCCTGACCTCCATGGCTGCAAACGGTGCCCAGCTCTTCGGATATACAACGTCAGCATCCTTGAATGCTTCTTTCATGTCGTTTGTGACTGTGAATTTGCCGCCTGACTCTGCAGCATTTTTCTCAGCTACCTTTACAACATCCTCCATCACGTCATAGCCTTCCGGATGAGCGAGTACAACGTCCATTCCGAAACGTGTCAGAAGTCCGATGATGCCCTGCGGAACCGAAAGAGGTTTGCCGTATGATGGTGAATATGCCCATGTCATGGCGAGCTTCTTACCCTTGAGATTCTCAACTCCGCCCATCTCGTGGATGATGTGAAGTGCATCTGCGAGGGACTGAGTCGGATGGTCGATATCGCACTGCAGGTTTACGAGAGTCGGTTTCTGCTCGAGTTCTCCGTCCCTTGCAGCCTGTGTGACTGAGTCAACAACCTCGTGCATGTAGGCGTTGCCCTTTCCGATATACATATCGTCGCGGATACCGATTACATCAGCCATGAAGGAGATCATCGTGGCTGTCTCACGTACAGTCTCTCCGTGTGCAATCTGCGATTTCTTCTCGTCGAGGTCAGCTACCTCAAGTCCGAGCAGGTTACATGCGCTGGCAAACGAAAAGCGGGTTCTGGTGGAATTGTCACGGAAAATCGAAATTCCAAGCCCGCTGTCGAATATCTTGGTCGATATGTTCTGCTCTCTGAGGCATCTCAGAGCGTCAGCCACTGCAAAGACCGCAGCGATTTCGTCATCTGTTTTCTCCCATGTCAGGAAGAAGTCGTTTTCATACATGTTCTTGATATCGAGGGTGTCGAGTTTGTCGATATACTTCTGCAGATTGTCAGCCATTTTTTTCTCCTTTTCTTTAATCTGAGGCGTTTGACTTGTTTATTATGCTAAAAAATTTTTATTCCTACCTAAATCATTTTTATTATATACTTTGCACCGCTGTTTGCAAGTGTTTTCAGCAAAAATGCGCAATTATTTTTTGTCATTTCGCGCGCATGCCCAAAACGGCATTTTTATTCGCTCACCAAAGCGCTTTTGCCGCGTCTGAGATACTGTCCCGCTCCGCGTGATCCGAGGAATTCACCGTCCGAAACTATCAGTTTTCCGCGCGCAAATACCTTCTCTATCCTGCCCTCAAGAGACATGTCCTCATAGCATGAATAGTCGGATGCGCCTTTTATGTATTCCCTGTTTATTTCAGTCGTCTTTTCGGGATCTATGATTACGAGGTCCGCATCCGCGCCCGGCTCGAGCGTGCCTTTCCTTGGGAACAGACCGAACATCCTGCTCGGATTGCTGCAGCAGAGCTTTACGACCTCGGGAAGCGTGAGCCTGCCCTTCATAAAGCCCTCTGAGAACATGAGCATGAGCCTCTCCTGAACTCCGGGTGCTCCGTTCGGACATTTTGTGAAGTCCTCCGCCCCGTACTGCTTTTCGGCCTTGCCCTCACTGAAGTGGAACGGGCAATGGTCTGTCGCAACCACGTCTATCTCTCCGTCCTTTAACGCCTGCCAGAGTTCCTCCCTGTCTGCGTCCTTTCTGAGCGGTGGTGACATTATGGCTTTGAGCCCTTCCTTTGGATCGTCATACATTTTATCTGTGAGCAGCAGGTACTGTATGCAGGTTTCTACACCAAGATGCGGCCTTTTCTCACGCCTGGCCTTTTGCACCTCGTGGAGGCCTTCGGCGCTTGTGAGGTGGACTATGTAAAGGGGTGCATCTCCTGCCATGGCCGCTATATGGATCATCCTGTTCACCGCCTCTGCTTCGCATCTTGCGGGGCGGCTCAGAGGATGGTATCTGGCCTCGGTTTTTCCTGCTTCGACATATTCCTTTCTGAGTTGCTGTATCACTCCGTGGTTTTCGCAGTGGACCGTGATGACTATGCCTGCCTCTCTGCACTTTCTCAGCACATTGAATATCTCATCATCATGGAGCATATAGTCGTAGGTCATGTACAGCTTGAAACTGTTGATGCCTTCCTTTTCCTTGATTTCACTGAGTTCTGAGAGTCTCTCCTCCGTCACCGGATGCTGGATGACACCGTGGAATCCGTAGTCGATAACCGCATTATCGTCTGCAAGTCTGTGATACTCCTTGACCTGGTGCCAGAGGCTGCAGTCCCTGGGTCCGAAGGCCATATGGTCGATTATCGTGGTCGTGCCGCCGCAGGCAGCAGCCACTGTGCCGTCATAAAAATCATCTATGGCACGGGCAAATCCTACGTCGAGATCCATATGGGTGTGCGGATCAACGCCTCCCGGAATCACATAGCAGCCGGCTGCATCTATAATCTCTGCATCCGCTGCATCGATGCCCTTTCCTATCTCTTTGATTATCTCATCCTCTATGAGGATGTCGGATTCAAAGACCTCTGTCTCATTTGCAATTTTTGCATTCTTGATTATCTTTAGCATTTCTTTTCCTTTGGTTTTCTGTAGTATGTATCTTCCATCGGAAGCTTTGTCCTCAGGACGCCGTCACGTGCGTAGTATGCTCCTGCGATGGCAGGTGCGGCCGGGATGGTCGTTATCTCTCCGACTCCCTTGGCTCCGTACGCGACATCCAGAAGTCTGTCCTTTTCCACATGTATCGCATGTATATTCGGCGCATCCGTGGCTCTCAGGAGTCCGAGCGTTCCGTACTTCGCTTTCGGCACGCAGTCCTCAAGAGGCCAGTCCTCGGACACGGCATATCCCATGCCCATCAGCACTCCGCCCTCTATCTGTCCCGACATCGAGAGAGGATTTACGACCTTGCCTGCATCAAATGCCGCATAGATGTCCGTGACCCTGCCTTCCTCGTCGAGCACCGCCACGTTCGTAGCGTATGCATATGCTATATGGCTCTTCGGATGGGGTTTGTCCGATCCGAGTTTATCCGTGGGTTCGAAGTATTCGTATGTGAACTCCCTGCCGTTCAGCTTGTCCAGGCTGTTTGCATCCACGCCTTCCTCATCCATGGCTTTTCTGAGCTGAAGCGCAGCGCCCCTTACAGCCTCACCTGTGACGAGAGTCTGTCTGGAGCCTGACGTGGTGCCTGAGTCAGGCGCATTTTCCGTACTTGCAAAAGGTATCCATATCTTTGAAATCGGAAGGTCTGTAGCCTGCGCCACATCCTGGCAGAATACCGTCTGGCAGCCCTGACCGAGCTCGGATGCCGCAGCATAGACATGCACAAGTCCGTTCTCAACTGTTATCCTGGCCCTTCCTTTATCCGGAAGTCCCACTCCGACGCCTGCGTTCTTCATGGCGCAAGCGATGCCGGCTCTTCCCTTCGGCGCCTCGTCGAAGTACGGCTTGACCGCCATAAGTGTCTCTTTGAGAGCGGTGGAAATATCCGCTATCTGTCCGTTCGGAAGCTCGAGCCCCGGCTCGACTGCATTTCTGTATCTTATCTCCCAGGGGCTTATTCCGACCTTTTCTGCCAGCACATTGAGAAGCGACTCAAGGGCGAACTGGCTCTGACATACCCCAAATCCCCTGAACGCTCCGGCAGGCGGATTGTTGGTGTAATAACCGTAGCCTCTTATGTCGGTATTGTGGTAGTTGTACGGCCCCACGCTGTGAGTGCAGGCACGTTCGAGAACCGGTCCGCACAGGCTTGCATATGCACCGGTATCGAAGTTTATCTCGCAGTCGAGACCGGTCAGTATTCCGTTCTCATCGCATCCCAGGGTAAAGGTGCCCTCCATTGCATGCCTCTTGGGATGCACCCTTAGAGACTCTGCCCTGCTGAATTTCATCTTTACCGGCCTTTTGAATTTCAGTGCTGCGAGTGCAGTCAGATGCTGCGTTGTGACATCTTCCTTTCCTCCGAAGCCTCCGCCTATCAGCTGGTTTTCAACCACGACCCTGTCAGGCGTGTCCTCCCAGCCCAGCATATGCAGCACCTCGTGCCTTGTGTCATACGCTCCCTGGTCTGTGGATAGTATCTTTACTCCGTCCTTGTACGGATATGACACTGCACATTCGGGCTCAAGGAAGGCATGCTCTGTAAACGGCGTGCTGAATGTCCCGGTAACCGTATATGCCGATTCCTCCAGGGCTTTTTTTGCATTTCCTCTCACCACATGCCTGGTCTGGCAGAGATTGCCCTCTGCATGCTCGTGCAGACGCGGCGCTCCCTCAGCCCTGGCCTCATGTATATTTCTGACAGGCTCAAGCGGCTCATATTCGACCTCGACAGCTTTCTTTGCTTCTTCAAGAATGTAAGGTGTTTCGGCAACCACCATGCAGATGGCATCTCCCACCATCCTTGTGATGTCTCCTTCTGCTATGAACACATCCCAGTCCTGCTGTATGTGTCCCACTTTGTTGCAAGGCACATCCTCTGCAGTCAGCACTCCCAGCACTCCCGGAAGCGATTCTGCTTTTTCTTTATGTATCTTGAGCACCTTTGCCCTCGGATAGTCCGATCTGACTGCGGACGCATATGCCATCGGCGGCATGCTTTCGTCCACCACGGCGCAGGCAGAAGTGCTGTACTCTCCGACCCTGTTTATTGTGGCTCCTGCGTGTATCCTTCCACTGCGCACGCCCTCTTCCACATCCTCTTTGCTCCATCCCGCGAGCTCCATGATGCGCTCGGGCTCATCTTCGGGAACGAAGTATTCAGGACCGATATCGTCGGGATATTTGCCGTATCCGAGCACCTTTTTCATCACATCTATACGGAACACGTTCTTTCCCACTCCGAACTTGGAGACATATCCCGATGTATGGTAGTTGGCAATTCCCGATGAAAGCTCGGGATCGTACAGTGTTCCCTTTTCGGATATGAAGTCGAAATCCGCCTTTTCCTTTCCTTTTCCTTCGGAGAACTGGCTTACGTGCTTTATATCCTCATCTCCTCTGAGAATCGCGGCGGCACGCTTTATTCCTTCGATTATTTTCTTGTATCCCGTGCAGCGGCAAATATTACCTCTTATGGCTTTTTTAATCTCATCGTCTGTCGGATCCGGATTCTGATCTATCAAAGCTTTTGCGCTCATCACCATGCCCGGTATGCAAAATCCGCACTGCACCGAGCCGCAGGAACCAAAAGCAAAAACGAAGGCTTCCTTCTCTTCCAAAGAAAGTCCTTCGACAGTCAGTATGTCCTTGCCCTCCGCCTTTGCAGTCGAAAGCACGCAGGACCTCATGGCACGACCGTCCACAATGATGGTGCATGTGCCGCAGGCGCCCTCCGAGCATCCGTCCTTGACCGAGTACAATTTAAGATCGTCTCTAAGATATCTGAGCAGAGGCTTTTCTTCCTCTGTTATTCTCTTAACTCCGTTTACCGTAAATGTGTACGGCATTTCTTCCTCCTCAAAATAAATTCTGTTCCCTGCTACCCTTTGAAAGTCCCGAGCGCCATAATGGCCTCGAGCACTCCGCCGCCTATCGCGAGAGCTTTGTCGGATACGGTCATGTAGTCCACGGAATCACCCCTCGGGTCGACGTCCCCCGCCTTCATGCCCTTCGTTACGGAAACTCCGTCCTGCAGCATTCCCCTTATCATGCCGCCGGTCCTGGCATACACGGGCTCGCCATCCACATTGGCGACCCTCTCGCCTTCCTTGACGACATCTCCTATCCCGCGCTCCGGATGGAAGATCCCGTCAGCGGACGCTTTTATCAGTCTGTTTATGGTCTGACCGCCGATGTTTCCCGGAACTCCGGTGTTGGCTATCGCAGAGCCCTCTGTTATGACCCTGCCGAGTGTGTGTCCTCTCTTGGTCTCAATTACCGCATGGCAATCCCTGCCCGCAGCAAAACCCGGCCCCACTGCTATTACCATAGGGGCGTCGTCTATACTCGTGCCGGTGTTTTTCTTGGCCATTATGGCATCCACCAGCACGTCCGGACTGAGCTTTTTAAAGATCTCAGCACCGGGATCGGCTGCCACGGGGATAACACCCCTGTTAAGGCAGTCCATCACTTCTTCGACATTCTCTGCTCTTTCGGCCTTTACATCTTCGACCTGAGCAGTTCCGAGGCGGATGGCTTCCGAAAAAGCCACCGTCCTCCTTACCGCGAGTGGCACCGGAAGGTCCGTCATCACGATATCGAAATGTGCGTGATGGAGGCGAAGCGCAATTCCGCTCGCCAGATCTCCGGCGCCTTTAATACAAATTAACATCTGAATATACTACTCCACACGAGTCCGGCATGGGCCGGACTCATTCTGTTTATTATTTTATGCCATCAGGTATGCATAATCCTTCATCACAGCGCAGATGAACGAGAGTATGCCCTCAGGCAGTCCGCAGCCCTTGTCGCTTACATCATATTCCGCGACATTGCCGAAGAGCCTTACGCACACCTTGCTGCCGCCGAGTGGCAGGAAGCCCGTGTTCTCGCTGTCCTTGAAGTCCTCTTCGCTCCAGAACAGAGTGAATTTATCCTTGTACGGACGTCCTCTGTACGGGCAGAATACTCCGCAGTTGCCGCACTCGTTGCACATTCCGTCGACGTGCAGTATCTGAGGCATTGCGAATCCCGGTACGTTTACAGCAACATTGGCTCTGTTAGGACATACATCCGTGCAGACCTCGCATACGGTGCTGCATCCGAGGCATCTGTCATCAGGCTTTCCGGAAGGTGCATCCTTGAGATCTCCCTTGCGTCCGAGGAGTTTATCCATGTCGCCTTGTGCGTTGACATGAGCACACTTATCAAAGCCTGTTCCCGTGATGGCCTTTGTGATCACCTGAGCATCTGCTATGGCCTTGACCACTGTTGCAGGGCCGCTCTTGCAGTCACCTGCCGCATATACGCCGGCAACGCTCGTCATGAGATTCTCATCGAGCACCGGACGGCCTTTGTCATCGAGCCTTGCACCCGCGGACTCATAGATATCTGTCTTGATCTGCTCGCCTACGGCAGTGATTACGGCCGTAGCCGGCACCTCGGTGAATTTACCGGTGCCTACCGGCGACCTTCTGCCGCTGGCATCAGGCTCGCCGAGCTCGCAGATCTCGCATGTGAGCTTTCCGTCCGCGAGGTCTCCCGGCGCCAGAAGTTCCATGAACTCAACGCCGTCATCGATTGCCATCTGCAGCTCTTCCTCGTCTGCCGGCATGTATCTCTTGGTTCTTCTGTATACCAGGCGTACATTATTTACTCCCGGCTGTATCTTTGCAGCGCGTGCAACGTCCATTGCTGTATTTCCGCCGCCGATTACAACTACGTCGGTTCCGAGATTGCATGCTCCCGGATTGTTCTTTACTGCCTGCAGGAACTCGAGTGCATCGAGGGACTCTCCGCTCTTGAGCGCCGGTCTTCCGTGAGCCCATGCACCTATGCAGATGATTACATCCGTAAAGCCCTCATCCTTGAGTTCCTGTACGGACTTGATTTCGCGTCCTGTCACCAACTTTGCGCCGTATGCTGAGCAAAGCTCCACATCCTTGTCGATGGCATCCTCAGAAATTCTGAATCCCGGAATCACATAGCGCGGCACGCCGCCCATCTTGTCATTCTTTTCAAATACCGTCACATCGACTCCCGCACGCGAGAGGAATGAAGCAGATGCAAGTCCTGCAGGGCCTCCGCCGATTACGGCGACTTTCTTGTTTCCACCTGCGGATACTGCTTTAAGCTCCGGTCTTACTTTATCGAATGCTCCCTCTGCAGCCATGAGCTTGACCTCACGGATGCGAAGTGCGGATTCGTAGTGATTTCTCATGCACTTATCCGCGCATGTATGCGGGCAGATTGTTCCTGTTGTGAACGGCAGTGCGTTCTTTTCGAGAATAATCTTAAGAGCATCTTCCGTCCTGCCCTCTTCCATGGCCTCGAGATATGCAGGGATGTCCTGATTGATCGGGCAGCCTCCGCTGCATGGTGCATGGAAACAGTCGAGCAGAGGCAGATCCTCGCCGTTCTTTCTGTCCGGAATCGGTTTGATCGGCTTGCGGTTTCTCTCGCCCTTTGACATCTCCACAAGTTTTTCAACCTTCGCAAGGTCAACTCCGGCAAACTTTTCGTTTCCGCATCCTGCGAGGAGTTCGCCTATCTGGCTCATTCTCTGATAACCACCCGGTTTAAGAACTGTGGTTGCCATTGTGATCGGCCAGATGCCTGCCTCGAAGATCTCCTTGATATTGAAGTAGTCTGCTCCGCCTGAGAAACTGATTCTCAGTTTTCCGTCGAACTGCTCGGTGATTCTCCTGGCCAGCTCGATCGTCAGCGGGAAGAGGCTCCTTCCTGACATGTACATCTCCTCCGACGGGAGCTCTCCTGCCTTTACATCCACAGGGAATGTATTGGTGAGCTTGAGTCCGAACTCGAGGCCCTTGTCATCGCAGAGTTTCTGCAGGCGCTCGAACATAGGAACAGCGTCCTTCCACTGGAGGTCCTCGAGGAAGTGATGATCGTCGAATGCGATATAGTCAAATCCGAGGGAGTCCAGACGTTCTCTTGCAAACTCGTATCCGAGAAGCGTCGGGTTGCATTTGATGAAGGTGTTGAGGTTCTTCTCCGTGATGAGATATGATGCGATTCTCTCAATCTCATCAGGCGGGCAACCGTGCAGAGTGGACTCTGTGATGGATTCCGAGATAACAGGAGAAATCGAGCTGATGAAAGCCTCATCCACATTCTTGAATCTTCCAGCCTTTGCAGCCTCAAGAGATGCCTCCATGGCCTCCTTGAACACTTCCGTGCCCGATGCATCCTTCATCTCGTTCAGATACTTGTCGATCTTCGGAGTCTTGATGCCTTCGAGGTCATATCCTACGGACATATTGAATACAAATGCGTCCGGATCTCCCAGTCCGAGCTCTTTGGCCAGGATCTTGCAGAGGAACCACGCTTTTACATATTCCTCGTAAGCCTGCGGTACGTAGAGCTCTGTCGACCACTCGCAGTTGTAGCACTCATCGTGCGCCGTGATGCATGGCTTTGCAACACATGCGGCGAGCTCAGCGCCGTCCATCTGCTGGACGGTCTTGAGTTCGAAAAATCTCGATCCCGCGACATATGATGCAACGATATTCTGCGCAAGCTGTGTATTTGGGCCTGCAGCAGGTCCGAACGGCGACTCTATTTTCTCTTCGAAGATCGGAAGAGCCTGTCCGTCATTATGTTTTACAAATTTAGATACACCGAAAATACTTTCATTCTTTGCGTACTCATCGAGCACCCAGTTCAGTAATTGCCTGTACGGCATTGGACGCATAATGTCACTCATATTATCCCTCCTTTATCATATATAAAGAGACTTATGCGTGCAGACTCGGGAGGCTTTGCGGTAGCCGGCACTTAGCGATTGACAAGCCAAAGGCGCAGTCAGAGCTTAGTACCGCTGCGTATAGCCGCAACGAGGCGAGAGCCGTACTCCCGGGGCTGCACGCTAAGGCTCATTAGTATTCCCTGTGGTTGAGCTCGCCCCAGAGTTTCTTGCTCTGCTCGAGCGTCCAGGCGTTGATGGCCTCTTCATCAATATCCACAAATTCTCTGTCTTTGTACAGAACCTTGCCGTTGATAATGGTGGTCCTGCAGTTCTTGCCCATGAAGCCGAAGATCATGTGGCCGTCGATATTCTCGTCGGAGAACGGTGTGAACGGCTTGTAATCCATTACGATGACGTCCGCAGCGGCTCCCTCTTTAATTATGCCGAGTGGTTTCTCAAAGTACTTGGCGGCAATCTTCCTGTTGTTCTCAAAGAGCATCGTGCAGTCCTCGCCCCATGCGACATTCGGCATGGCCGCATTGTGTCTCTGGATAATGAGGAATACTTTCAGGCTCTCGAGCATATCGTGCGTGTAGGCGTCGGTTCCCATACCCACCATGATGCCCTTTTCCATCATCTGAAGAACGGGTGCGCAGCCTACTGCGTTGCCCATGTTGGACTCAGGATTGTTGACCACCATGGTGCCTGTTTCCTTTATGATATCCATCTCGGCCGGGCTTACGTGTATGCAGTGACCGAGCAGGGTCTTTTCTCCGAGGATTCCGTTGTACAGGAGTCTGTTGACCGGGCGGCAGCCGTAATTTCTCAGGCTGTCGTATACATCGTTCATGCCCTCTGCCACGTGGATATGAAATCCCGTCATGCCGTCATTGGCCTCAACCATCTTTTCGAAGGTCTTGTCTCCGATTGTAAAGAGAGCGTGGCCTCCGAACATGGCCTTGATCATGTCGTCGTTTTCCTTAATGGCCCACTTTGCAAAATCCCTGTTCTCATCGATTCCCTGCTGCGTCTTTTCGGCTCCGTCACGTTCCGAAACCTCATAGCAGAGGCAGGATCTCATGCCGAGCTCCTTGGCCACATCCTTGATGGCAAAGAGCGAACCCGGAATCTCGCAAAAGCTTGCATGGTGGTCAAAAATGGTGGTCACGCCGTCCCTGATGCAGTCGAGTATGGTTGCATAGGCGCATGCCTTAGTTCCGTCTATTGTGAGGTGTCTGTCTATGGCCCACCATGTGCCGTCCAGCACCTCAAAAAAGTTGGTCGGATTATTGCCCTCGATGGCAAGTCCCCTGGCAAGTCCCGAGTAAATATGTGTGTGTGCATTTATAAGGCCCGGCATGATAACGCCGCCTTTTGCATCCACAAACTCGGCATCGGGGTATGCAGCCTTCATCTCGGCCATGGTTCCGAAGGCCTTGATGGAGTCGCCGTCTGTCACGACGGCACCGTCTTCTATGTACGGCTTATCCGGATTTCTCGTAATAAGCCTTCCGTTTCCAATCAGTAGCATAATCTCTCCTCCTTACAGTTGTTGGTTTGCTTTACTTCATATATTCTTATCGCTTTAATTACCGAAAATCATATGAGGGCAGACGCACAGAGAACTGGAACTGCTGCCTTCTGGTAGCCCTCTCCTATTCGAAATCCCGGCTCATGCCATGATGCATTTTCCTCGCCCGGGATGCCCGAGCCGACCCAGTAAAGAAATGACGGCAGCTCAGCTCCGAACACCGCGAAATCCTCCGATGCGAGAGTCGGCATGCTGTCCGTCACATGCTCTGCCCCAAGAGCTGCCTCCGCAGCTTTTTTAGCCAGGTCGTACATGTCTTCTTTATTATCCACGGCAGGCACCATGTGCTTTATGTCCACATCCGCGGTGCAGCCGTATGCAAGCGCGGTGTCCTCGGCCAGCACCCTGACCCTCTCCTCGATGGTCTCGTGCAGCCCGTGGTCAAAGGTCCTTATGTATCCCGTTATCCTCGCATGCTCCGGTGATGCCACATCGGGCTCTCCTGAGGCTATGCTGTTTACGCTGCACAGCGCAGGTTTGAACGGGTCTTTGTTCCGGCTTATTATCGTCTGTATCTCGCTGACCAGGGTCGCAGCGCAGACAATGGGATCTGCCGACAGCTGTGGCATCGATGCGTGGGCCGCCCTTCCGTTAATCCTGATATCAAATACGCTCTTTTCGGACATCAACGGGCCCTTATGAACCACCACATCACCGACATTTATCTCGGGCCGGTTGTGTATCGCATATATCTGGGACGGTCTTACAGACAGCTTTTCAAACAGCCCGTGAGATATCATCTCCCTTGCGCCTCTCGTCCCCTCCTCTGCAGGCTGGAATATGAAGAGCACATTGTGTTTAAGAGAATCTCTTACTCCGCATAGATAATGGACTGCTCCGAGCATAGTCCCCGCATGCGCATTGTGACCGCAAAGGTGCCTCGGGCCTTCGTCCGTCGGCACTGCATCTATGTCCGTCCGAAGAGCCACGGTATCGGCGGCTCCCGCATCCAGCAGGCATACAAACCCGGTCTCCATGCCTATATCTATGGTCTCGAGCGGATAATTGCCGCAGACTTCCTTTATATATGCAGTGGTCTTTACTTCCTGAAATGCCCGCTCCGGAATCTCATACAGTCTCCTCATGTGCATCTCTGCCAGGGAGACCGCCTCATCCATCAAACTCCTGTCGAAAATGGATTCGTCCGTCATTTTATAAATCCCTTTTCCTCAATCTTGGCCAGGTACAGGCCTCTCGGAGTAATCCTGAGCTCCGGTATTACGGTCAGCGCCATGAACGAGAGAGTGATGAACGGATCGAAGTCCTTGGACACTCCCATGTCATAGGCCTTTTTCTTCATCTTTCCGAGTTTCTTGTCCACCTCGGCGAAGTTGACATCCGTCATGAGACCCATAATGGGCAGCGGCAATGTCTCAAAGACCTTGCCATTCTCAACGACGGTATATCCTCCCTGAACGCGTGCAATTTCATTGACGGCAAGTGCGATGTCCTCGTCGCTGTCGCCTATTACTATGATATTGTGCGAATCGTGGGATACGGAGGATGCTATCGCACCTCCCCTGATGCCGTAGCCCTTTGCTATGGCAACGCCGATTTTACCGCTTCTGTGGTGCCTTTCGACCGCGGCGATTTTGAGATAATCTCCGCCCGGCGTGAAGTTATCGCATTTCGGAATCTTCTCCACCAGATCGAGAGTCTCTATCTGCTTTGGCTTCATGCCCACAATATGCGTCTCTTTATTCTTAATCGGAAGAGCGAAATCCGAAGCGCTGACCTTGTCGAGATTAACGGTGCGCTTAAGAGCTGCCGGGCACTTTCTGACCTTGATCTCAGCCTTGGGATCTATGCGTTTGCCCTTGAAATAGACATCTATTACGTTGAAGTCCTTCATGTTATCAAAGATAAGAAGGTCCGCCTGATATCCCGGTGCTATGGCGCCCATGTGTTTGAGGCCGTAGCATTTGGCTGTGTTAATCGTAGCCATCTTAATGGCCTTGAACGGATTGAGTCCGAGCTCCACCGATCTTCTTACGTTGTATATGATGTGACCGTCCCTTACGATGTCCTCTATGTGTTTGTCATCGGTGCAGAACGAGAAATGCTCGGTGTCTATGCCCTTCTCCACAATCCCTGAGACTATGTCATCGAGATTGTGCGCAGCAGAGCCCTCTCTGATGTGAACATGTATGCCGCGCCTTACTTCTTCGAGTGCATATTCAAATGAGGATGCCTCGTGGTCAGTGTCCACTCCCGCCATCTTGTATGCGGAGAGCATACGGTTTGGAAGAAACGGTGCGTGGCCGTCTATGGTCTGATGCTCGAAAAGTGCGAACTTTGCGAACATCCTGGGGTCTCCGTTTATTACGGCATCGTCATCCATTACTTCTCCAAGTCCCAGGATGCGCGGGTTACCTATAAACGGATACATGTCATTTGCTGCTATCATGCAGCCGTTATCATCTATATCTGTCGCGGGGACGCAGGACGGAAGCATCACAAATACATTGGCAGGCGACTTTTCAGTCTGGTCGAGTATGTAATTGATGCCGTCTGCTCCCGATACATTGGCTGCTTCATGCGGGTCCACTATGAATGTGGTCGTTCCGCAGGCTGCGGCAGTTGCCACGAGCTCTGCCGGAGATACCATAGTCGATTCAAGATGCAGATGTGCATCAATAAGGCCCGGGCAGACATAGGCTCCTTTGAGATCTATTTCTTTTCTGCCCTGCATCGACCTCGATACTCCGAGTATGATGCCATCCTTAATTCCGATATTGCCGTCTACAACTTCTCCGGTAAAAACATCCACAATCTTGCAGTTTTTGAATATCGTGTCTGCTTTGACCTTTCCGAGTGCAGCAGGTGCAAGTTTTTTATAGGTTTCGTACTTCACGATTCACTCCTTTCATGCCGCTTGAGCGGCAATAGTTGCTCGCTGCCTGACGCGGCATCCCGCGCGCGGCCATCATTCTCGCCTCGCTATATCACATAAACGGCATGGGCTCCGGGTATTCCGTGATGCCCTGCGAATTCACTTTTTCTGCCTCTTTTTTCTTGCCCAGGCGCCTCAGCATTGTTTTCTTGACTGCGCGGAAGATATTTTCGTATCCCGTGCATCTGCAGAGATGTCCGGAGAGAAGTTTTCTGAGCTCATCATCCGAATATTCCTTTCCGGATTTCAGAATCTCCCAGCTGGTCATGATAAATCCCGGGCTGCAGAATCCGCACTGGATTGCGCCCTCCTCTATGAAGGCCTCCTGGATATCCGAAAGCTCGCCTTCGGGACTGATAAGCCCTTCGACTGTCCAGATTTCCTTGCCCTCGGCCCATACCGCAAGATAAATGCATGAGTTGAAGCCTTCGCCGTCGATAATCACGGTGCAAGCTCCGCACTCTCCGACCTCGCAGCCTTTCTTGACCGAGGTGAGTCTGTAGTCATTTCTCAGCATGTCCGTGAGCGATGCTCTCACATCGACCACCTTCTCAACTTTCTTGCCGTTTATGGTGCAATGTACAACTTTGTATCCATTATCCATTGATCTCACCTCCCGCAAGCCTTATGGATTCTCTGAGTGCGCGCTCTGCCATCACGACGGATATATGTCGCCTGAGAGCTCTGCTGGCACGCCAGCTGTTACGCGGATTGACATCCTCGAGCACTTTCTCGGAGAATTCCTTTATATTTTTCTCTGTTATTTTCTTTCCCTTGAGGAACTCCTCAGCCGCAGTCGCCCTCATCGGGATCGGAGCCGCAACGCCGTAGCCGGCTCTTACTCTTTCGAATTTCTTCTTGTCATCGCTGAGTTTCACATTGACTGAGCATCCTGTCGTTGCGATATCGAGAGCGTTTCTCATCGAATATTTGATGTAGTGCCCGTAGCAGTTCTCATAGGACTCCTTCGGGATTAGTATCGCAGTCTGTATCTCAGCAGGCCTGAGGTCAACGACCTTGGCCTTTATGTAAAAGTCTTTTATCGGAACCCGCCTTACTCCCTCGGGTCCCGTCACTTCGATAACCGCATCCCATGCCATGAGAGTGGATGCCGAGTCGGCAGAGGTAACACCGTTGCATGTGTTTCCTCCGATGGTTCCTATGGCCCTTATCTGCGGGCCTCCGACCATATCCACAGCCTCTCCGAGGACATTGATGTATTTCTGGATTATCGGATCGTTTGTTATATGCGAAAAGCTGGTCAGAGAGCCTATCCTGATGTTTTCCTCTTCATCTATGGATACGCCGCGGAGTTCATCGAGCATGTAAATGCTGACAAGCTCAACGCCCGCTCTTCTTCCTTCTCTTATCTGCACCAGCACATCTGAGCCACCGGCGATTATCTGAGCCTCCGGATGTTCCTGCAGGAGCTCTATAGCATGCTGCACGCTTTCGGCTTCATAGAGAGCCTTGATATCATACATAGTCTATATTCTCCTTTCTCTACTCTTCCTCGGCAAACGAATCATTGATAAGCCCCGCGTCCGTAAACTCGCGGAACAAAGTGTGCGGAGACAGCGGCAGCTCGTTGATGTATACGCCTGTCGCCTCACCTATCGCATTTCTTATGGCCGGAGCCACCGGACATGTAGGAGGTTCTCCCAGTCCCTTGGTGCCGTATGCACTCGTAGGCTCATAGTTCTCAACAAATGATCCGACAAGTCTCGGATGATCCATGAATGAGGACATTTTGTAGTCGAGGAGGTTGTTGTTGAGAGGTGCTCCCGTCTTTTCATCCCACATGAGTTTTTCGGAAAGAGCATAGCCAATGCCCATGCTCTGCCCGCCGTGCACCTGCCCTTCGGCAAGCTGCGGATTTATGATCTGCCCGGCATCGTGGACGTTCACGATGTTGAGAAGTCTTACGCGACACATCGGTATGTCGACTTCGACCTCCGCAAAGCAGACTCCGAACGAGTATGCATTGGACTTTATCTGGTAAGTCGACTCGGCAGTCAGATGCTGCGAGCCGTCCGTCGTATACAGTTTTTCAAGAGCCAGATCTCCGATGGTCATAAGTTCGCGTCCGTCTGTCGTCCTTACGATCTTACCGTCGATGAGGTCGAGGTTGTAGACGGGCATGCGCGTGAACTGATGCGCTGCCTCGAGTATCTTTTCTTTGAGGAGCAGCGCTGTCTGCTTGACCGAAAATCCGAGGGTGTATGTTCCTCTTGATGCATAAACGCCCGTGCCGAACGGTGTGATATCCGTATCCTGGCAGGACACCGGATGCACCATATCAACAGGTATGCCGAGCGTGTCCGCAATCATCTGGGCAGCTGCCGTATCCGCACCCTGTCCTATCTCGGTCTCTCCGAGCTGGAACTGCACCGAGCCGTCCTGGTTCATGACTATTCGGCAGGACGATGTCTCAAGCGCTATAGGATATACGGCTGTGTTGTACCAGAAAGTCGATGCGGCTATTCCGCGCCTGATGTCGCCTTTCTGATTCTTATACTTCTTGACTTTATCGTAGTATCCGATAATCTCAGCGCCCTTGTCGAAGCACTGGTTGAATGTATCGGAGTAAAGCTCGTTCTTTGAGAATGCATGATAATATCCGACAGGCATGAGGTTCTTTCTCCTGAACTCCAGCGGATCCATCTTCATGGCTCTTGCGCAGTCCTCTGCGTGGCACTCCATGGCGTAGCTGGCCTGCGGCATGCCGTAGCCTCTCATTGCACCGGCAACCGATCTGTTGGTATATACCGTCCAGGTCTCCCCGTCGATATTGTCGCAGGGATAAAGCTGCGGAAATGCATTGAGGCCCTTGGCTGCGATCGCGTGACCGTGGGAGCTGTATGCACCGTTGTTGCACCATGCCTTGAATGTCCTTGCGGCAAACGTGCCGTCCTTTCTCATCCATGACGTGATGTGGTAGCGTATTGCATGCCTTATCCTGTTGCTTATGAATGTCTCCTCGCGCGGCACGTCGAGTTTGACGAGCCTGCCGCCCAGCTGGATGCTTATCCACGCACAAAGAGGCTCATACAGTACGTCCTGCTTGTTTCCGAATCCTCCGCCGACGAATGGCTTTATGACTCTGAATTTGCCCCAGTCCATACCGAGTGCCTGACCGATTACGCGCCTTGCGATATGCGGAATCTGAGTCGATGACACGACCACCGTCCTGTCTCCTTCTCCGTATGCGTAGCAGATGAAATTCTCTATATGGCAGTGCTGCACTGGCTGTGTCTCATACCAGCCCTCAACTTTTGTAAGGCCTTTCTCCTTGATGGCTTCCTCGACGCTTCCCATATGTATCTCGGTATGGGCGAGCACATTGTTGGGATAGTTCTCATGCAGGAGAGGCGCGCCCTCCTCCATGGCTTCCTGCGCATCGAGCACAAATGGCAGCTCTTCATATTCAACGCTCTTTTCGAGCATATGAATTGCCTGCGCTGCGGCAACTTCGTTTTCGGCCACAACAGCGCCTATGTCATCTCCGTAAAAGAGCGGCCGGTCTGTCATGATAAGTCTGTCTGCAATGTCCTGGTGGGACGGGTCCGTCGACCACGGGTGGCCTGCCGTCGGGAAATAATGCTTTTCCTTCAGATCAAAGCAAGTAAAAATACGAACTACGCCCGGGATTTTCTCGGCTTCGTTCGTATCTATTTTCTTGACGATTCCGTTTGCCACTGTCGAATGCAGCACTCTGACGACAAGCGCTCCTTTATCGCACATGTCATCGGTGTACTTGGTGCGGCCCATCGCTTTGTCTCTTGCGTCGAGCCTTGTCACCGCTTGTCCTATATACTTTTTGGACATGCTATTAACCCCCTTAATGGTAATGGCTGAAACCAGTTTTATTACATATAAATATCCAACATTATTTTAACACATCGCGTGCTAACATTGAACAAAGAATAAAAATAATTTTGTTTTCATCTAATAAAAATTCAGCAGGACGCTAAGCTC
>ONJG01000042.1 GCA_900318105.1 uncultured Eubacteriales bacterium | reverse complement strand
GAATCCGGAGCCGACGTACTTCATAGCGACAGATCATACGACCTGGCTCTTATTACGCTGTTTGAGAGCAGAGAGGCATTTGAGGCTTACCAGACTCATCCGGTTCATCAGCCGGTTAGAAAACGCATGCATGAAGTGCGCAGTGCATCTGTCGCATGTGATTTTGAAGTATAACAATTTATCCTTGTTGTATTTCTTTGTTTCCTATACAATTAGCAGGTACGGATTAAAATATCAATTTATATCAGGAGGGTAATGATTATGATTTATTCGGCAGAAGTGAAAGCCATGTGCCCGGTTCACCAGGGAGTACATCATGGCAGCGCACCGATTCCTGAGGAGGGCAAATGGATTCAGCCTAAAGAGATATCCGATATTTCCGGATATACTCACGGAGTAGGCTGGTGTGCACCTCAGCAGGGAGCGTGCAAACTGTCACTCAATGTTAAAGACGGCATCATCCAGGAGGCTCTCGTAGAGACTATCGGTTGCTCAGGAATGACACATTCGGCAGCTATGGCATCAGAGATTCTTCCGGGACTCACAGTGCTCGAGGCTCTCAACACTGACCTCGTATGCGACGCTATCAATACAGCAATGAGAGAGATTTTCCTGCAGATTGTTTACGGTCGTTCTCAGAGCGCATTCTCAGAGGGCGGACTTCAGATTGGTGCAGGACTCGAAGACCTCGGTAAAGGAACAAGATCCATGGTCGGTACTACATACGGAACCCTTGAAAAGGGACCTAGATACCTCGACCTCACAGAAGGATATATTACACAGCTCGCCCTTGACGAGGATGATGAAATCATCGGCTACAAGTATCTCAACTTCGGTAAGATGATGGATTTCCTCAAGGCAGGAGACGATGCTGCTACAGCAGTTGAGAAGGCATCCGGCCAGTACGGTCGCGTAGATGATGCTGCTAAACTGATAGATCCGAGAAAAGAGTAATACAGGGAGGAAAGAGACATGATTACATTTGAATCTTATGAAAGAAGAGAAAAACAGATCCTTTCCAAACTGGCTGAGTATGGTATCGGATCAATCGAAGAAGCAGAAAAGATCACTAAAGACGCAGGGCTCGATGTATACACAATGATCGAGAACATCCAGCCCATCTGCTTTGAGAACGCAAAATGGGCATACACGGTAGGCGCAGCAATCGCAATCAAGAAAGGTTGCCGCAAGGCTGCTGATGCAGCTGCTGCCATCGGAGAGGGCCTTCAGGCATTCTGCATTCCGGGCTCGGTAGCCGACCGCCGCAAGGTAGGACTCGGACACGGCAACCTCGGAAAGATGCTCCTCGAGGAGGACACTGAGTGCTTTGCATTCCTCGCAGGACACGAGTCGTTCGCTGCCGCAGAGGGAGCTATCGGCATTGCATCCAAGGCCAACAAAGTCCGCAAAAAACCGCTCAGAGTTATCCTGGACGGACTTGGCAAGGACGCAGCTCAGATAATCTCAAGAATCAACGGATTCACCTATGTTGAGACAGAGTATGATTACTACACCGGAGAGCTCAAAGAAGTATTCCGCAAGTGCTACTCCAAGGATCCCGAGAATCCAAGAGCAAAGGTTAACTGCTACGGGGCAAATGACGTACAGGAAGGCGTTGCCATCCTCTGGAAAGAGAACGTAGACGTTTCCATCACCGGAAACTCCACCAACCCGACAAGATTCCAGCATCCTGTTGCAGGAACATACAAGAAGGAAAGACTCGAAGCCGGAAAGAAATATTTCTCGGTTGCTTCGGGCGGCGGCACAGGCCGCACTCTCCATCCTGACAACATGGCAGCAGGTCCTGCTTCATACGGCATGACAGATACCATGGGACGTATGCACTCTGACGCTCAGTTTGCAGGTTCGTCCTCGGTACCTGCCCACGTAGAGATGATGGGACTTATCGGTGCGGGTAACAACCCGATGGTAGGAATGACTGTATCCGTTGCGGTTTCCGTCGAGGAAGCAGCCACAGCAGGCAAATTCTAAACCAAAAATATACAATACAAATCAATGGCCGGCGGGTGACCGCCGGCTGTATTTCAGAAGGAGAAAAATTGGAAATAATCATAGCTGAACATTCGGGATTTTGCTTTGGAGTGGACAAGGCCATAAACCTGGCTTTTTCCGAGGCAGAGAAAAAAGACAGAAAAGGACGCCTGCTGACATGCGGCCACCTCATACACAACAAGGATGTGGTGAAAAAGCTCGAGGAAAAGGGCGCGCTTTATATTGAGTCGCTGTCTGAAGCCAATGCCGGAGATACTGTAATAATCCGTTCCCACGGCGAGCCCAGGGAGTTCTATGAATATGCAAAAGAACATGGAATAGAGCTCGTGGATACTACATGCGTATTTGTAAAGAAGATACACGAGATAGTGGACAAGGCTCACAGCGAGGGCAGGAAGATCGTAATCATCGGAGATGCGAATCACCAGGAGGTCAAGGCCACAAACGGCTGGTGCGGATACGAAGCGACGGTGATAGGCAGCAAGGAAGAGGCTGAAAAAGCCGTAGAATCATTGCACGACAGTAATCCTATTATCGTTTGCCAGACGACAATCAAGCAGGAACTTCTCGATGATATACTCGGAGTCTTTGATGATGCCGGCGCAAAATATGAGATCAGAAACACCATCTGCAATGCCACAAGAGACAGGCAGGAGAGCTGTGCAAAACTCGCCCGTGAAGTCGATGTAATGCTTGTGGTCGGCGACGTAGAGAGTTCTAACTCGAGAAAACTGTTCGAAATAGCCGAAAAAAACTGCAAAAAGGCTATATTTATTGAAAATGCAAGCAAGTTAGACTTGAAAGGGTTTACAAAAAGTAATAGAATTGGTTTCGTGGCGGGTGCTTCGACGCCCGAATGGATTATCAAGGAGGTTATTTCCCATATGAGCGAAAATGTCACTAAAGAGATGGAACATAATCCAATGATGGATTTTATGGATGACATCGAAAAATCACTTCGTTTACCGAAGCCCGGAGATATTGTTGATGGTAAAGTAGACCAGGTAATGTCAGACGCCGTCATTGTCAACATGGGCTGCAAGAAAGACGGAATTCTCAGATCCGACGAGGTAGTACTCGAAGAGGGTCAGACACTTACAGACTTGTTCAAGGTAGGCGACGAAATCAAAGCCAAGGTTATCAAGTCGGACGACGGCGAGGGCGGAATCATGCTCTCCACAAAGAGACTCGTGGCAGTTGAGAACTACACAGAGCTCGAAGAGGCCATGGCCAACGAAGAGATTATCAACGTCAAGCTCGTACGTGCCGTAAACGGCGGTGTTATCGCAGCTTACAAAGAGATTACCGGATTCGTTCCGATGTCTCAGCTTTCCGACAGATACATCGAAAATGCCGATGAGTTCCTCGGACAGGACGTTGATGTCAAGGTAATCAGAGTAGACACAAAGAGAAACAGAGCTGTATTCTCGAGAAAAGCCCTGATGGTGGAAGAGAAGCGCAAAGCCGTTGCCGAGATCTGGAACAACCTCTCGGTAGGTGATGTCGTAGAGGGTAAAGTAATGAGATTTACCGACTACGGTGCATTCGTGGACATCGGCGGAGTAGACGGACTTCTCCACATCTCCGAGATTTCATGGGGCAAACTCAAACACCCCGAAGAAATCCTCAAGATCGGAGACATCATCAATGTCAAGATTCTCTCACTCAACGAAGAGAAGGGAAAGATCAGCCTCGGTCTCAAGCAGACACAGCCTGAGCCATGGACACTGGTTGGTGACAAGTACCAGGTAGGCGACGTTCTCGAGGGTAAAGTAGTACAGATTAAGGAATACGGCGCATTCGTTGAACTCGAAGCAGGACTCGACGGACTCGTTCACATCTCCGAGATCGCAAACAAGAGAGTTGAGAACGTATTCGACGAACTCAAGATTGGAGAGACAGTAAACGTCAAGATCATGGAGATCGATCCGGACAAGAGAAGAATCAGCCTCTCAATCAAGGCCACACTTCCTGAGGAAGAGCAGACAGCCGATGATGCAGAAGAGACCGTAGCTGAGAAGATCGAAGACGCCAAACTCGCTGCTGAGCAGAAAGTAGACGAGGCACTGGATAAAGTCGTAGAGGCCAATACACTTGCAAACGCAAAGGCTGCCGAGGTTGCTGATGAAGTAGCAGATAAGGTCGAAGACGCCGTAGAGAAAGCCAAGGAAGTTGCCGAAAAGGTAGCCGACAAGGTCGAAGAAGTCAAGGACGCCGTTGAAGAAAAAGTTGAAGCCATGGTAGGCGACGACGATGACGACGACAAAGACGACGAAGAGGAAAAAGACGACTAATTCTCTCAACAAACAAACAAAGAACCGCGCTCATACGAGCGCGGTTTTCAATTACAGGGATATCTTCACGAATTCCTCCGGTGTTATAGGTTTAAAAGAATAACCCATGAAGTCTTTTATATTACGTGTCAGAACATAATCACACTGCTCTCGTTCAGCTATAATAGCGAGCAGGCAGTCCTCAAAATCACGGTGTCTCCTGGCGATGGAGCTTTTAATATCCGCCGCAGTAGGAGACACAGCATTAAATACTTCCAATGTAGCCTCCAGCGCCTGGTACGATATTTCGTTATCATGTACTGCATGATGAATTATATAAAACAGATTAGTGAGGCTGGTATCGGCGACCAGGCCTGAAACGCTTTCATCTTCACAATAACTTAGTGCAAGTGCCGATGCGTCAAAGAACGGCTCGCGATGCAAAGCCACATCAAGCAAAACATTAGTATCACAAAGTAATTTCATATTTTTCCTCAAGAGCATCTCTGCGCAGTCTGTCATAGTCCCAGTTCTTCTTGTTCGTATTTATGAGGCCGGCAAGCCGTTCGGCTCCTTTAGCCACAGGTTTTCTGACACTAAGAACTTTTTTTCCATTCTTTGTGACGATGATCTCTTCATCAGAGGAGGCAATATAATCGATATACTTACCGAGGTTCGTCTTAAACTCAGTTGCTGAAATAGTCATAAGCGCTCCTTTCGTTCGATATATAGATTATTATACACTAAACTTCCGATAATTCAATCGAAATATACAGCAATTCCGATTAGATTTAGCCAGAAAAGATGAAGAAATACTTCTCGGGTAAAGATTTAAATAATCTTTTAGAGATGCTTGAATTCTTTTATAGTATTCAGTAAAATTAACGAAAAGTGTAACTCTTTTGTAACCGTTCTATAACTGTTCTGCAGAGCTACATTTGTTAATATGAAAAAGTATTGGTTAATCGTTACAGGTTGAAATGTGAAGGAGAAGGTTTATGACAAGGAACATAAGACTGAGGAAGCTGTTCTCTGCTACAGTCGCGCTTACGCTCGCGCTGTGCATGCTGCTTCCTACTTCAGTTTTTGCGAGACAGGAGTGGGATGGAGCTATAGTGGATTATGATAATAGTGGTGATCATCTATGGATTACCAATAGAGATGATCAATCCCAGGAAGATGTATATTGTATTCATCCGACACGCGCATATTCCAGTAAAGGAAAGAACGGCAATTACAGATACAGATACAATCTGAATAATAATGCCTGGTTGTTCGACAACAGTCAGAGAATCAATGTAAATGACGGTATTAAATCCGACTACATGCTAACCTCAGCAAATCTGGACCGTCTTGCAAAAGTAATATATGAGGGGCAACGGCAGAATCTATCTTATGAAAACATGCATAAGGCCGTGTACTGGGCTGTAGTATACGGAATGGCTGATCCCAATCAGACAATCAGGGGCGGTGGCTATGTCGGAGCCATTTATGGAAACAAAAATAACAATCCAATTAGAGACGTACTTATCGCTGCATACAGTACTACACAGTTACCTGACAACTGGAAACTCTGGCTGTATGTTCCGGAATCCGGTGCAGGTAATGGAAATCTGCAGAATGCGGTTAATCTCACATATAACACTACGCCGTCTAATCCGAAGAAAGTCAAGGTTCAATTTAAACTTAAAAAAGAACTTGATGGTGAAGGTGCACCTGAACTCAAAGGCGGAGAGTTTACATTTGTCTTTACAGGGCCTAATGGATTCGAGGAACGCGTGACGAATGCGGCAGATGGAACGATTACATCACCAGTGCTTGAATTCAATGAAAACATGTTGAGCCAGGGCTCGGACGGTCAGCAAAAGACTTTCCCGTTTGTCATAACAGAGGAAGAGGGAAGCGATTCCAATATAACCTATGATGATAAAAAGGTTGATGTTGACGTTAATGTTCAAAAGAGGAGCAGTGACGGAGAACTTGTTGTCAACATATGGGGCAGAAATTTTGCAAATTCTATTGATAATTCTGAAACTCCGGCAATTTTTGATTCGACAATAAATACATTTACAAATGTGTATACAAAGCCTGAAGCAGGCCCTGAAATAAACAACACAACAGTTGATCTTAACGGAACTAAGGCATCATCAAGTGCAGCTGCAACAGTCGATGTGCCGGCAGGTCAGACAATCGATCTTACATTGAAAGATGAGGTGAAATATTCTGGTCTTGATTCGAGCAAGACATATACAATGGTATCCACGCTCACAACAGGAAAATCTGAATCAGTTGAAACAAAGACAACTGATATAAGTAATGCGACAGAAGGGACCGAGACCATCGTATTCTCAAATCTCACTTCAACGGGTGAATACTACATTAAGACAGAACTTAAAGAAGGCGATAAAGTTGTATTCACTCATAATGGAAGTCTTGATGAAAAGTCCGAGATGGCGATTGTCACACAGGGTGAAGCACCTGTGATAACAAATACCACAGCATCTATCGGCGGAGTCGCATCGACCAAATCGAAACCGGCAGAATATACACTTGGTGCGACTGCAAGCAGTGAGGGTGTTGCTGCATCATTTAAGGACAAGGTATATTTCAAAAATCTTACAGAAGGTGAAACATATACTGTTGAGTGTATAGTTTACAAGGATGGTATGCAAGATGGTGCAAGTATTACCAAGGATAATATTACGTCTGAGACTGCAAGCCCAGTGGAGATCGACCTTGGTGATATCAGCGACTTCGGCACATACACTATACTAACGAATCTTAAGGACAGCACCGGGACAACGATCGCAACTCATAACGGTGATTTGAAAGAAAACTCCGAAACCGTCAAAGTAGTAAAAAGCCCATATGATCCAAAGATTACAAATACAACAGCTACACTGGATGGCATTAATGCGAGCAAGTTCAATCCCATTACCAAGAATGTCGGAGAAGGAGCAACCCCAAATTACTCATTTACAGATGAAGTAGGCTTCTGGGGACTTGATCCCGATGAGACATACAGCATAGTTTCAACCCTGTATAAGAACGGAGAAGAACAGACAGGAACGGGTAAGGTCGTAACCACAAATAATGTTAAATCTACAACTGAAACACCGTTCGTAGTGACTTTTGGCAATATAACCGATACGGGCAGATATACTATTAAAACAGAGCTTAAAAACAGCCAGGGACAGGTAGTTGCCGTTCATAATGGCAAACTCAACGACAGAGCAGAGACGGCCATTGTACAGGATGGACAGGAACTGAAGACCACTGTAAAAGTCGGCGATAAAAGTGCAAGCTCTGATAGTGAACTTGTTATCGGATCTGAAGTTACGAGCTTCATCGACACAATAGAATATAAGAATCTCAGCGGCGGACAACAGTATCGTATCGTCGGAAAGCTTAAGGAAATCGACGAAAACGGAGCAGTTGTAAAAAATGAAGATGGCTCTGAATATAATGTTGCAGAAGCAGAAACTGTAGAACCTGCAGATGATGGTGGTTCGGGAACATGGAAACTCGAATTTGACAATGTACCACTTGAACCCGGAAAGAAATATGTCGTATTTGAGTCGGCTGTCAATATTAAAGACGGAAAGGATACATCAAAGCACGAGGATCCTACAGACAAGGCACAAACACTGATTACAAAGGAATTGCCTGTTATTAAGATCTCTAAGAAGTTCCTCGGTGGTAATGAGGTTGCCGGTGCAGACATGAAATTAACTGGAGGACCGGATGAAATAAACGAAGTTTGGACCTCGGGTACTTCTGCACGAGAGTTCTCTGTCAAGCCGGGAGATTACACTCTGACTGAAGTTGTGGCACCTGCAGGACTTAAGACCGTTACTACGAAGATGAACTTCACGGTAGACAGCGAGGGTAAGGTGACTCTCAAGACCACGACTGTGGATAACGGTGGTAAGATTACGGTTCAAGAAGGTAACCACATCATACTTGAAGATGCACCCGATGAACCAGGACTTGTAAAGACAGTAAATGATGATAAAGAAACGACGTTTAAGAGCGTCAACGGCACTGTGGAATTCCAGATTAAAGCGACGGTGCCATATGGTGTCACGAGCTTCTCAATCAAGGATGATATCCCGAAACCACTTCTCTATGTGGAAGACAGCCTTGTGGCTACACTCGGTGGAAAGGATCTCCTGAACTATGATTCTTCGACAGGGCAGTATGGAGCATCTGCTACCGGAGACACAAGCGTAGAGGTATTCGTATTGAGCCCTGATGGTCCAAGCACCATCAAGCCAGAAGATGCATGGGGCGAAGAAGTAGTTCTGACCCTTAAGTGCAAGATTAATCCGGAAGAGGATTTATCGAAGTACAAGGATCCGGTTGTCAATGTAGCATTGCTGGAAATGGATGGAACAGTACTCGAAGCATCCGATGACAACGAAGCTTCAGTGCTCGGTATCTACGAACTGGCAGAAAACCCAGACGCTAATGATGACGAAATAAAGGGTGCCAGCAAAAAAGGTGCCAACACAGGAGATGATACTCCTATCGGATGGGCTGTGGTTGGTCTGCTCAGTGCGGCACTTGCACTCGATATGATGAGAAGACGTAGAATGAACTAGTTTCATATTATGAATTGATCAAACAGCAAAAGGAAGCGTGTCCTTGAAGGATACGCTTCCTTTGGTATATATTAGTTATCATGAAAGATTTTAAATTTGAAGGACATATTAAATTAGTGGCGCTCGATCTCGACGGGACGACGTTCAACAGCGCAGGAGATATCTCAGATGTGACGGTGAGGACACTAAACAGGTGCAAGGAGCAGGGTGTCCATGTTGTTGTGTCCACCGGGAGATCGTATAATTCGCTCCCTGATCACATAAAAAACGTGGAGGGGATAGAATACGCAATCACGTCAAACGGAGCGCATATAAACGAAATAAACAGCGGAAAGGCCATATACAGCGATTACCTTGACCCGATTGCCGTTGAGGAGGTTGCACGCCTCAAGGAAAGCACAGGAGCGGACATAGAGGTGTTCATAGACGGAATAGCCTATACAGATGACAGCTATCTGGAGGATGTCAGGGAAAACGGCTGTGCATACAGAAACGCGGAGTATGTGCTCTGGAGCAGAAAGGGTGTGCCTGATGTAGTTGCTCTCATGCTGGAAAACAATGACAGAATAGAGAATGTGAATTTCATCTATCCGACTCTTGAGAGACTTGAAGAGTGCAGGCCTCAGATAGAAGCGATAAAAAGCGCAACCATAACCTCGTCATTTCCGAACAATCTCGAGGTCGGCGGCCCGAATACCAGCAAGAAGACCGCATTGATCGAGCTGATGAAAAGGCTCGGTGTGGACAGATCCGAGCTGATGTGCTGCGGCGATGCGCCAAACGACATCCAGATGCTGGAATATGCGGCAATCGGTGTGGCTGTGGCCAATGCATGGGGCGGCACAAAAGACCACGCGGACTACATCACGGATTCGAATGACGATGACGGAGTTGCCCATGCGATAGAGAAGTTTGCACTCATATAGCAGGGAATTGTCACCCTGTTGAAAATTAAGGTTTTTTAAGCTAGTTTTTTGCCGGTTCCTATTGCCATTGTTCCATACAGGAAGTACAATTTACATAACTGTGAAGGTTAAGATTAAACAAATTTTGTGGTTATGAGGGTTGAGTTATGGTAAGAAGGAACAATATGAAGAAATACGGTTTTAATGCGAGCAGAATTGCTACGATTTTGCTTGCTTTTTTATTGGCTGTTGGGCTTGCAATTCCTGCAGCGAATATAGGCATGACAGGAGTTTATGCAGCAGACACAGAAGTAGGCTCATGGGATGAGTTGAGGGAAGCTGTCAGTAATGCCTCCGATGGGGACACTATTAAGCTCAGCTCTAACATCGAGATGGATAATGATAAACCAATAACTGTTGTTAAGAAAAAAATTACCATCAGCGTAACAGACGAAACAGATAGATTCATTTATCAGGGTAATCCGGACAGAAACGGAAAGTACCAGACAATGTTTACTGTTAAGGATGGCGGAAACCTCACGATTGATTCCGGCGTTACTTTGTCTGCAAAGAAAAGCAAAGACGGTTCATCAGGTCAGTGTCCGGATGGGATGACTTATATCGCAGATAAATTCACCGGAAAATATGAGGAAGGCGCAACAACATACACTCCAAAGGGATTTTTCATTGATGTAGAAACCGGTGGCACTGCAACTTTGAATGGCACCATTTCAGACTTCGTGACATCCAGAAATAAGGCAACAACACCTCGCTATGTAGCTCCTGTTGTTGCAAATGGTGCAGGCGCTACATTTAATCTTGGAACCAAAGGAGTCATAAAGAATAACGTAGTCGGCTATATAGTTGATAACTCCAAAGCTCACCAGGATGCGCAGTCAATCAAACAGTATGTAAAGGGAGCGGGTCCGAATGTGCCGCGTGTTCCCAATGCTGCCACTCAGAAAGTAGATGCGAGCAAGTATGCTGACCGTCCTCGCAAAAAGGATGCTGTCATGGACGGAGGTGCACCTGGATCCGGAATAACGGCGACTGCAGGCGCTGTCATATATAAAGGCGGTGCTGTCGGAACTATTGAAGGAAAGATCACAAACAACCGTGGAGACACAGGTGGAATAATGGTATCTGATAAGGGTACCAAGGTAAACATCAGTGGATCTGGTACCAATATATCCAAGAATGTAGGTGTGCAGTTCGGCGGCGGAACCACTGTGGAACAGGGCGGTACCATCGCAATGTCTGATGGAACAATTGAATATAATGTCGCCTGGTTTGGAGGTGGCGCTGTCTATGCGACGGAAAACGGCGTGGACTGGCTCCTTGGAAAGATGACAGAATCTGACGGAACGCCTAAGTTTGACGACAGAGTAGGCGGTGTATTTGAAATGACCGGCGGAAGCCTGCAATACAATACAGCATTCACACG
>ONJG01000039.1 GCA_900318105.1 uncultured Eubacteriales bacterium | reverse complement strand
TTATTAAAAGAAAGGTAATAATATGAAAATTTATTGCAGCAGAAGTGAATTAAACAAAGCTCTTAATAATGTATCTCATTCTGTTCCGGTAAGAACCACTTCAAATATACTGGAAGGAATTCTCATCAATGTAGATAACAACATGATGAAGCTCACTGCAACAGATACAAATATTACTATTGAAACGGTAATTAATGTTCAGAGTGATGAATCATTTGAATTTGTAGTACCTGCAAAATTATTCTCTGCAATTATTAATAAGCTTCCCGATGAAGAAATAATGATGGACTTCAATAATGAGAGCAATAAATTAAATATTAAATGTGCAGGATCCAGTTCCGAACTTATTTGTTTCAGAGGAGATGAGTATCCCAAGATTAAGTTAAATGAAGGACAGAATGTAATCTATTTAAGTAAAGAAGATATCAAGACACTTATAAGAAAGACCGCTTTCAGCGCTTCAACAGATGATATTAATTTGATTCTTACAGGAGTTCTTCTTGAAATAAAAGATGGTTTTATGAGAATGGTCGGAGTCGATCCATTCAGAATTGCATCTTATAAGATTGATGTAAATGAAAGCCAGGATGTAAGAGTGATCATTCCTGCAAAACTTATTAATGAGACTGCAAAAATAATGGATGCCGAAGGAGATGACAGACTAAGCTTTGAAATTATAGACAACAAAGTTGTAATGGCTTTTGATAACAACAAAGTAACAATCAATACTTTCTCCGGCAAATTCATAGATTTTGAAAGACTCCTCAGCAGAGTAGGAGAAATAAATGTAAGAGTTAAAAGAGATGATCTTTTAAAGAGCACCGAAAGAGCATCACTTCTTGCATCGGTTCAGAATAATAATCTTATAAGATTTAATATAAAGAAGGATGTAATGCTCATAACCTCTCTCAATGAAGAAGGTAATATTGAGGAAAAGGTGGAAATAATAAATGACGGAGAGGAATTAAATATAGGAATAAACTCCAGATATCTTAAAGATGCACTTTCCGTAATTGATGAGGAAGAGATAATGATTAACTTTAAGGACAGCGTAAGTCCATGCATTATCAGTCCTCTTAAAGGAGATAAATACAATTATCTGATTCTGCCTATCAGAATGAACTAAAAAAATCGCCGCTTTCGCGGCGACTTTTTTTAAAGTAATTTTGAAAGTTCAACTGCAGTCTGCGCTGCGACTTTAGCATTATTGAATACCAGCTGTATATTTGAATCGAGGCTGTCGCCGCCTGTGAGTTCTTTTACTTTTGCAAGCAGGAAAGGTGTGGTCTCTTTTCCTCTTATTCCGAGCTTGTTACATTCTTCGATTGCCTTATCTATGGCAGGATTTATGATTTCAGGATCCATTGAGTATTCCTCCGGTATTGGATTTCCTACCAGTATACCACCCTTTAATCTCATATCTCTTGAAGCCTTATAAAGCTTTGCAAGCTCCGCCGGTGTGTCAACTTTATAGTCAACTTTATATCCGCTCTTTGATGTGTAAAATGCAGGGAAGTCTTCTGTTCCCATTCCGATCACGGGAACTCCGTGGGTTTCAAGATACTCAAGTGTAAGACCTATATCCAGAATTGATTTACATCCTGCGCATACTACCATGACCGGAGTTTTTGCAAGTTCTTCGAGGTCAGCACTTATATCCATTGTGGTCTCGGCTCCTCTGTGTACTCCGCCTATTCCGCCGGTTGCGAAGATTTTAATGTGCGCCATATGGGCTATCATCATAGTTGTTGTAACGGTGCATGCTCCGTCTTCTTCTCTTGCGCAAATAGCTGCGAGGTCCCGCCTTGATGCCTTTCTTATTTCAGGACCTTTCTTTCCGAAATATTCTATTTCATAATCCGTAAGTCCTGCTTTTAGCCTGCCGCCAATAACCGCGATTGTCGCCGGAACTGCTCCGTTGTCTCTTATGACCTGCTCTACTTTAAGAGCGGTATCCACGTTCTGCGGATACGGCATACCGTGTGAAATAATTGTGGACTCAAGTGCCACCACCGGCTGTTTATTTGCAACAGCTTTTGCGACTTCATCTTTTACATCAAGAAATTTATTCATAATATTGCCTTTCTTTAAATGGTTTTTACTTTGATATTTGAATTTATTATCTTATCCAGTGCTGATTTATGTGATAATTCCGGATTGTTTGTCTCCTGAACCGATACCGTCATCGCGGCTACCACATTGGCTGCCTTTGATGCAGTGACCAGTGAGTCTTTATCGGCAAACACCGTAGATGCCCAGACTATTGCGGCTGTTGCCGAGTCTCCGGCTCCTGTGGTGCACACAACGTCTGCGGGATATTCGCCGACTATGTACATTTTATCTTCTCCGTTATTGTCCCTTGAGGCAGCCAGCATACCCTCGGATCCCATGGACATAAAGACCCTTCTGACACCCATGTCGAGAATTGCCGATGCGGCAGCCTTGTAGTCGGCTTCGGTTTTGATGGTCATGCCGGTCAGATATTCTGCCTCGAGCGTGTTTGGCTTTATCGTGTCTATTCCGTCGAGTCCCGGTTTAATTCTTTCGGCGAGCACGGTCGACACCGGATCTACGTAGATGGGAACTTTGCAGATGCTTTTTGTCTTCAAGAATGTTTCCGCTGAAATATTGGCATCCATAACAACGGCATCTGCTCCGTTTATAACATCCGCAAGTGAATCAATGTATTCCGGAGTTATCTTGCTGCATATTGTCATATGGTCTATGGCCATCTCCATGTCCCCGTTTTCGTTGTTGATATACAGGTACATGGAGGAGGATTCTTCCGGAATTATAAGGACGCATGATGTGTCCATTCCTATATCCTTGCAGTTCTGTATCATATCGGCACCCAGGACATCACCGCCTATAGCCGTGATGAATTTTACATGAACACCGAGCTTGCACAGATTATGTGCGATGTTCCTGGCCACGCCGCCATATGTTATTGAGATGCCTCCGGGATTTGAATCCGCAGGAATCAGTGGCTTGGCCGGTGTGCCGCCTATATCTATATTTGCGGCGCCTATTACAACTACATACGATTCATTGCTGTTGCTCATTTACTCTCCTGTTCCTTAATCTTCTCAACCCAGCATCTGTGGCACATTGCGGTGTATCTGTCGTTTCCGCCGAGCACCACCTGGTCGCCCTCGGTTATGATGCGGCCGCTGTCGTCGAATCTCGCATTTACGGTGGCCTTCCTTCCGCACTCGCATATGGTTTTAATTTCAGTAATCGAGTCGGCGAGCTCCATGAGCCTCATCGCTCCCGGAAAGAAATGCGTCTGAAAGTCCGTGCGAAGACCGAAGCAAAGAACCGGCAAATCCTCTTCATCAACCAGTGTGCGCAGCTCATCAATCTGCGCCGGTGTGAGGAACTGCGCCTCATCCGCGATGATAACATCGTAGTTGCCTGCGTTGTGATAAGCCTCGGCGATGCTCTCATCCGGAGATATGATCTGAGCTTTCTGCTCAAGACCTATCCTGCTTCTGATAATATCCGCACCGTCTCTTGTATCAGTGCCCGGTTTTATCAGCCAGACGGTCATGCCTTTTTCTTCATAGTTGAATTTTGTGGTCAGTGCCTGGGCCGATTTGGATGAGCCCATGGCACCGTATTTGAAATATAGTTTAGCCATAAAAAACCTCTGTAAACATTAAGAGGGGAATAACTCCCCGTCGCTCATTATACTACAAAATACTCCGTTTTTACTTTGTTTTTGACTGCAGTTAGTCTATAATTATGGCAAGCGGGGTTCGGAGGGACTCCATATGAAAACACTTATATCTAGAAAACGAATTTTGTTCGAGGAGGATTAAGATGAAGAAGTTTCTTATAATGCTGCTTGCGATGATGATGGTATTTTCATTTGCAGCTTGCGGCGGTGGCGGTGGTGAAGACCAGGCCGCAGCAGGAGATGAGTTCGATGCTATCGATGATAACTTCGAATCAGAAGACGGAAAGTATCAGATTGCTATGGTAACAGACGTCGGTCAGCTCAAAGATGGTTCTTTCAACCAGTTCACATGGAACGGCTGCAAGAAGTATGCTGCTGACAATGGCAAATCTTACAAGTACTACCAGCCAGCTAATGGCTCCAACGCAACTGACGATGACAGAATCAAAGCCATGACAGATGCTTGCGAAGCAGGAGCAGAGGTAATTGTAACACCGGGCTTCCTGCAAGCCACAGCTCTCGAAGCAGTTGCTGACAAATATCCAGAGGTTCAGTTCATTTTCATCGATGGATGGGACATCGGCAAGCCAAATGTACTCGGCGTTTCATATCAGGAAGAACAGGCCGGATATCTTGCAGGTTATGCAGCAGTTATGGAAGGCTACACTAAACTCGGATTCTCAGGCGGAGGTGGCGGATCCAATCCTGCATGTATCAGATACGGTTATGGATATGCTCAGGGCGCTAACGACGCAGCCGGCGAAAAGGGAGAGAAAATTGAAATGAGATACAGCTGGGAGTATGGTTCTTCCTTCTCAGCATCCGACGATCTCCAGGCTATGCTCGCAGGTTGGTTTAACGCAGGTACAGAAGCAATCTTCATGTGTGGTGGAACAATGTTCGACTCAGGCGCGGCAGCAGCAGAAGCAGCTGATGGCGCTATCATAGGCGTGGACGTTGACCAGTCCGGTCAGTCAGATACAGTTATCACATCAGCTATGAAGGGTCTTGCTCAGTCAGTACAGATTTCACTTGGAGATTTCTATGACAAGGGACTTCAGAAAGGACAGCTTGTACTCGGCGCTAAGGATGATGCAGTTGGACTCCCTGTTGATACATGGTCACTCGCTAACTGGAGCGTAGATGATTATAATGCTCTCTTCGAGAAGATTAAATCCGGAGAGATAGTTGTTAAGAATGATGAGGTTGCGGATCCAAGCAAAGCAGGACTCGACAACATCACTTTCGTGAAATAATAGGGATATCCATGTATAAAGCATGAGATAACAGAAGAGGGGGAACGTTAATTCCCCCTCTTTTAGAAGGTATTTATGGACAGAAAAAAGGATAAGAGCTATGTCAGAATATGTAATTGAAATGAACCACATACGGAAAGAATTTCCGGGAATAGTGGCCAACGATGACATAACGCTTCAGCTCAAGAAAGGTGAAATACATGCCTTGCTTGGAGAAAACGGAGCAGGCAAATCCACATTGATGAGTGTACTATTCGGGCTTTATCAACCTGAGGCAGGAGAGATAAAGAAAGACGGAAAAGTTGTCAAGATTAATAATCCTAATGACGCTACCGAACTCGGAATTGGAATGGTACATCAGCACTTTAAGCTCATAGAAGTGTTCACCGTGCTGGATAACATAATTCTGGGGGCCGAAACTACGGGAGCGCTGGGATTTCTCAAGAAGAAGGAAGCCAGAGAGAAAGTTATAGCGCTTTCGGAAAAGTACGGGCTGAAAGTAGATGTGGATGCCAAAGTAGAGGATATCACCGTTGGCATGCAGCAGAGAGTTGAGATTCTCAAGATGCTGTACAGAGATAATGAAATACTTATTTTCGATGAGCCTACGGCAGTTCTTACGCCGCAGGAAATAGACGAACTTATGGAAATTATGAGGGGATTTGCCAAGGAGGGTAAATCCATACTGTTTATCACTCATAAGCTTAACGAAATTATGGCGGTTTCTGATAGAGTATCTGTTCTTCGCAAAGGCAAATACATCGGAACGGTTAATACCAAAGACACTAATAAACAAGAGCTCTCAAATATGATGGTTGGGCGTCCGGTTCAACTCGAGCTTCAAAAAAAGGAAGCGCACCCGACGGATCCCGTGCTCAGAGTCGAGGGACTTACAGTACCATCAAAGCTGCATAAAAACAATGCCGTAGAAGATGTATCCTTCGATGTCAGGGCGGGAGAAGTTCTCTGTATAGCTGGTATCGATGGTAACGGACAGACCGAGCTTGTATACGGACTGACAGGGCTCGAAAAGGCGACTGCCGGAAAGATAACCTTGCAAGGACAGGACATCTCCAAGGCATCCATCAGACAGAGAGCGCATGCAGGTATGTCCCATATTCCCGAGGACAGACATAAGCATGGCCTGGTGCTCTCATTCACACTTGAGCAGAATATGGTGCTGCAGAAGTACAAGGAGAAGAGATTCCAGAATCATGGTTTTATCAAATTTGATGAGGTCAGAAAATACTCCGAAAAACTAATTGAAGATTTCGATGTCAGATCAGGTCAAGGTCCTATCACTGTTGCACGATCGATGTCAGGAGGCAATCAGCAAAAGGCTATTATTGCAAGAGAAATTGACAGAGATGAGCCCCTTATGATAGCCGTACAACCTACGAGAGGCCTTGATGTTGGAGCTATCGAGCACATCCACAAAATGATAGTTCAGGAAAGAGACAAGGGACACGCAGTTCTTCTCGTTTCACTCGAACTTGAAGAGGTTCTCGGAGTTTCCGATAGAATCCTTGTTATGTACGAAGGAGAGATTGTCGGAGAACTGGATCCTAAGAAGACTACACCGGAAGAGCTCGGACTTTACATGTCAGGTGCAAAGCGTCAGGAAAAGTTTAAGAAAGGGGGTGGAGTAGATGCCTAGAAAAGATCCATTAACGGGTAAGATTAAATGGTATAAATCAGAAGGAGCAGTAGCAGTATACTCCGCCCTGATTTCCATATTGATAGGACTTGCGGTAGGAGCTCTTGTAGTAATAATCGTGGGCGTTGCCAAGACTAATATCTCACCGAAAGGAATAGTTGAGGGTATCAAGCTTGTGTTCCTCGGAGTGCTGTCAACAGGAAGAAAAGCCGGAGAACTGTCATTCGGATTCAACGGAGTCAACATCGGAAACATGCTCTTCCGTGCAACACCTCTAATAATGACGGGTCTCTCGGTTGCGATTGCGTTTAAAACTGGACTCTTCAACATCGGAGCTGCAGGTCAGTTCCTGATGGGAACAGCAGGAACGCTTACAGTGGGTCATGTTCTCGGTAACACCGACTGTCCTGTGTTCTTAGCCTGGTTGCTCGCATTCCTCACTGGAGTCATACTCGGAGGCCTGTGGGGAGCGATACCGGGAATCTTTAAAACGACACTTAATATTAACGAAGTAATAACATGTATTATGACCAACTGGATAGCAGCCAACCTCGTCACCTGGTGGTTTGAAGCTAACGACATTTTTAAGAACTCTGCAGAAGGTGGTAAGGTAGGATACATTATTCCGCTCAAGAATGTAGGAGTTGTCACCCCCAAGATGCTGATGGACAAGATATTTACGGGGTCTCAGGCAAATGGCGGATTTTGGATTGCATGTCTTATCGCAGTCGCAATGTGGGTTATGATGACAAAGACAACTTTCGGGTATGAGCTTAGAGCCTGTGGTTCCAACAGACACGCAGCAAGATATGCGGGTATCAACGATAAGAGAAGTATCATTCTCTCAATGGCTATAGCCGGTTGTCTCGCAGCAGCAGGAGCTTCACTCTATTATCTGTCCGGGAATACAGAGTTCTACTGGTCAACATACCAGAAACTTCCGGCAGAGGGTTTCAACGGCATCCCTGTTGCGTTGCTAGCGGCAAATCATCCTGTTGGGGTCGTATTTTCCGGCATATTCATGTCGATGCTGAATATTTCCGGACTGCAGCTCAAATACCTGACTGCGTATAACGAATATATCGCAGATATCATTATCGCTGTAATCGTATATCTGTCAGCATTCTCGATGCTCTTTAAGACTGTATTGTCAAAGAAAATCAAATCTGACACAGGTAATGTAAATGCCGACGTTGCCGTTGACACAGCCAAAGAAGAAGCTGAAAAAGCTGATGATATGAAAGATGCTAAAGAAGAGATAAACGAGAAAGGAGGACAGAAATAATGGTATTCCTATTACAACAGATGATGTTATACGCTGTACCTCTTATGATAGTTGCTCTGGCTGGTGTGTGTGCCGAGCGTTCAGGTGTAATAAATCTGGCACTCGAAGGTATTATGATATTCGGAGCATTTATGGGTGTTATTTTCGTCAGGATGTTCCAGAATATGGGATGGACACAGGATCAAGGACAGATTATCATGCTGATATCCATGATACTGTGTGGTATTTGTGGAGCTCTGTTCTCCATGCTTCTTGCGTTTTCGGCCATCAACCTGAAAGCGGATCAGACTATAGGTGGTACAGCCCTCAACATGCTTTCCCCTGCTGTAGTTATGTTCTTTATCTACATGCTAATCCAGCAGAATACAATGGGAATGGTATCCGGTGGTGCTGCCGGCTGGTTTATGATTAAGCCTTCGACATTCGGATTCCCGAAGGGACATAGTTTTGGTCCGATTATTGATTTCTTTATCAACAAGGTTTACCTTTCCAGCTATATATGCATACTTATATTTATACTGGTTTCGGTATTCCTATATAAAACCAAGACGGGCATGAGACTCAGATCTTGTGGCGAGAATCCACAGGCCGCGGACTCACTAGGAATCAATGTTTACAAGATGAGATATCTTGGAGTTGCTCTTTCGGGTTGTCTTGCGGGTATCGGCGGTTTTACATTCTCGATGACAACGGCAAACATGACATCAAACGGGGATGTAGCAGGCTATGGATTCTTAGCTCTCGCGGTTATGATTTTTGGTAACTGGACTCCTCTCAACATTGCATTCGGAGCAGTTCTGTTCGGACTATTCAAATGTATTGCAGCAACATATTCTACACTGGATATTAACGGTGATGGAATATTCCTTCTCAATGATATTGGAATAAGTCCATATGTGTACAGAATGCTTCCTTATGTTATTACACTCGTGGTTCTCGCATTTACATCGAAGAGCTCAAGAGTGCCGAAAGCAGAGGGTATTCCGTATGACAAAGGCATGAGATAAGCTCGGAGACATAAGACTTTATAGACGAAAAAGGACCCGGAATTCCGGGTCCTTTGATTTACAAAACGATATGGAGAAAAACAGAGGTTTTGCACTACGGATTAACCTTAACCCATGTATGTATTTCTCCACTTTTTCTTATTGCGTCACATACAGCTGCAACATATGCGCCGTCTTCGAAATCTGGAAAATCGCCACGTCTGCCTGTTTTAACGGAGTCATAAACTTCTCTGAACAGAGCGGTAAAAGTAGCTGTACGGTCCTTCTCGCTTGACTCTTTCCATCTGTAGGTCTTTTTAAGATCGGTGACCTCTATAGTTAGATCGTTTGAGTGACCGGGGGATGTCTCGGATAGCAGCAACGTTCCTATAGCTCCGTTTTCAAATTTCATTATGACAGCAGCAGTATCCTCGCTTTCGATTGCTCGTGCTTCTCCGCTCGCATCTTCTGTCAGCATTCCGTCCTTGATATATCTAACAGGAAACCAGTTTCCCAGAACGGCCGAGACTTCAGAAATCTTTAATCCTGTCCATGCATAAGAGAGGTCTATCCAATGCGTGCCTATTTCCGTAATTGCCCGCATGCTGCCGGAAAGATTATTATCAAAGCGCCATCCGTCCGGGTGTGGCGGAATATGAAATTCCTGAAGATAAGAGCCAAAAAGGACCTTACAATCACGCTTTTCCTCTTTAATCTCCTTGGAAATATTTATGTTTGTCGGATAGAATCTGACGTTATAGCAGATAGCAGTAATCAGATTCTTTTCTTTGTAAGCTGACGCTGCTTCTTTTGCCAGAGTCAGAGCCTCGGTCGGATTTATACAAAGTGGCTTTTCGCAGATAATGTGTTTGCCGGCAGAGAGGCATTTGCGAATTATTTCTGCATGATTATATGGCGGCGTGCAGATATGGACTATCTCCGCGTCACTTGTCAGAGCATCTTCAAGGGAGGTCGTATAGTTTTGTATTTGATGTGCCTCTGCAAATGAAGCTGTGCGTGCTGCAGAGCTTCCCACGACCCATGATGGTTCATATCCTGCCAAACGTATGGCTTCTGCGTGCGTCCCTGCTATATGTCCGTTTCCTATTATTACTGCCTTCATTTCATTCCTCGGTTATACTTACTGAAATAGTTCTAAATAACGGGCCTCGCTAGTAGAGGCTTAATTAATGCGGCGTAGCTTGGATACTTATCTAACAGCGCATCAGTACCATCTTCATAATCGCAATTCTCGTAAGCAGGGGACATAGTTGTCCCAAGCAGCGCCCACTCTCCAGCGCCTGAAATACGGAGACCTTGCCAACAGCCTCGAGGAACCATTGTAGTGACAACTTCTCCGACGGAGAGATCAGAGCCGAGTTTTTCTGTATATGCGTCACCATCTGGCTTTAAGACCAGAAGTTCACAGCCAGCACCCATATAGAAATGCCAGATTTCATCACTTGCGAGCCTGTGCATACGAGAGACAGAATCTTTGGTCAGAAGGTACAGAATGGACCCATATAAAGAGTGGCTTCCTTTCCGACCCGGAATCATTTCTTCGGGTATAGTTTCATCACTTCTAAACATCGCTGCCCACAGTCCACCTTCGATGTTAAGAGGTTGCATATTATAAAGCTTAATTACTTCTTCTTTTGTCATAATTATCAGTTCCTTTGATGTATTTGACTATAATTATAAGGCAAACTGCAGCTCCAGAAAAGAATGAGAGCGAGTTTACGTCTATTCTTGCAATAATTATGAAAAACAGGCACAAAAATACCTCTATTTTTCGAAATTTACAAAATAGAGGTAATAATATATGAAAATCTATATAATCTGTGCCAAGAAGGAGCTTCCGTCGCCGCGGTAGCCGATGCCGAAATAGTCCGCGATGGTCGCACCCATGTCGGCGTAAGTATCTCGTGTTCCGAGATTGACATCCTTCCTGAGCTTTGATCCGTATACGAGGCAGGGCACGTCCTCTCTTGTGTGGTCGGTGCCGGTGTATCCGGGATCGCATCCGTGGTCTGCCGTGATGATCAACATGTCATCATCTCTGAGCTTTTCAAGCAGCTGTCCGAGCTGCACATCGAAGTCGCAGAGAGCCCTGGCATATGCAGGCACGTCTCTTCTGTGCCCGTAGATCATATCCGTATCCACGAGGTTGATGTAGCAGAGGCCTTCGAAGTCTGAATCTGTGACATCGAGCACGCGCTCCATGTTAGCTGTGTTTCCCTTGTTGGGATAGCTCAGCATAACGCTTTTTCCTGCAAATATGTCGTAGATCTTTCCTACTCCTATGACCATGAAGCCTTCGGATTTCAGGGCGTCGAGGACTGTCTCGCGCGGCGGCTTAAGGCTGAAGTCATGGCGCCTTACAGTCCTCCGGTACGGATGCTCGCCCTCAAAAGGTCTGGCGATAATCCGTCCCACTCCGTGCTCACCCTGCATTATCTCGCGGGCCTGCCTGCAGT
>ONJG01000078.1 GCA_900318105.1 uncultured Eubacteriales bacterium | reverse complement strand
TCTCGCAGAGAGTTTCTCGGAAATAGGCGTTCCTGTATTTATGTCCGATGTCAAAGGAGACATGGCGGGCATAGCGGTTGCCGGAGATGATAACGAAAACATGCAGGCCAGACTCGACAGATTTGAGATACGGGATAGTTTCAATTATCAGGGATACCCGGTTTCAGTCTTTGACATCTATGAAGAGAAGGGCACACCGCTTCGCACTACCGTCTCCGAGATGGGACCGCAGCTCTTCAGCCAGGTGCTCGATTTAAACGATACGCAGACTGAACTAATGCAGGTAATCTTTAAGATCGCCGATGACCTCGGACTGGTTCTCATTGACACCAAAGACATGAAAGCCATGATTCAGTATGCAGCCGACCACTCGGATGAGTTCAAAATGGATTACGGCCTCATTCCTCAGCAGTCTGCGTCGACCATCATAAGAGCCATCGTATCCCTCGAGGCAGAGGGTGCTGATATGTTCTTCGGAGAACCTGCCATAGACATCAGGGATTTCTTCCTGACGGCACCGGACGGCCGCGGAATCATCAACATACTCGATGCCGAGACCCTGATCAACAAACCGAGGCTCTACTCGGCGTTCATGCTGTACCTGCTTTCGGAGCTCTTTGAAGTTCTTCCCGAGGTGGGCGATCCCGAAAAACCAAAGATTGTATTTTTCTTTGATGAAGCACATCTGCTCTTTAAGAACGCATCAAAGAGCCTGCTTGAGAAGATCGAGCAGGTCGTAAAACTGATACGCTCCAAAGGCGTGTCCATATTCTTTGTGACCCAGAGCCCGGGAGACATACCGGGAGCAGTAATGTCACAGCTGAGCAACAAGATAGAGCACGGACTTCACGCATACACGCCGGCTGAGCAAAAGGCTCTTAAGGCCGCAGCCGATGCATTCAGAGAGAATCCTGAGTTCAACACAGAGCAGCAGCTCCAGAACCTTGGAACCGGTGAGGCCGTGGTATCGGTGCTCGATGAAAAGGGTGCACCGAGCATGGCAGAGTATGTTGCAATCCTGCCGCCTCAGAGCAGGATGGGAGCCCTGACAGATGAAGAGAGAGCAGCTGCGATAGAGGCATCGCCTCTTAACAGCAAGTATCTCGAGATGGTGGACAATGTATCCGCCTATGAGGTCATCACGGGTAAGGCAGCGCAGTCACAGCCACAGGGAGAGGTCCTGGAGGGAGGATTTACCAACGTATCCGGCATCCCTGCAGGAGAGACTGCCCCGAGAGATGTGATACTCGAGGCCGGGCAGGCGGATGCCGTTGAGGTAAGTGTCGAACTTGATGAGCCAGCGCAGAAGAGCAAAGCAAGGACAAAGAAAGCTCCGGAGGCAGAGGAGGAGAGCGGCGGCATAGGCGGATTAGCCGACAGCCTGCTCGGAAAATCCGGAACCCGTCAGGTGGTCAGATCCACCGGAGGCTCCATAGGACGCGAGATAGGAAAGACAGTCGGCGAGGCAGTCCTCGGAAAGAAAGGACGCACCATAGGAGGCAACATCGGAGCTGCCCTCGGTCGTAACATCTTCGGCACACTCAGCAAAAGAAAATGATACAGCTCAACGATGCTGCAATTGAATATATGGAGCGTCTGGGATTCAGGGACATCGTGCTCCTGGCAGGCGACGGCAGGACCTGATGCGATTCCTCCAAAGCGGAGGTGTCGGTAAGTTTTGCTGACGAAGACCGGGAATTCGGAGATGATTATCTCTGCGATGAGTCTCCCATCGGAAAGGTGTATATTCCGATTCATACTGTGGATATAGGTGAGATGCCCGGCATCAGATACGAAAGATATCCGTGGATAGAGAAATTTGAACTCGACGATATCAAACCGTCAAAGCTCTGTTGCCTGTGGAGGCCGGCAGAGAACTGATCGGAGATTTTTCAGGAAAGGAGATGAGAGTTTTGGAGTATAAGGTAAAACTGACAGATGAACAAAAGGCAATTCTCGAGGGCTCCAAAGGAGAGACCCTTGCAAAGGTGATGGAGTCGCTCGTCAGATACGGTGAACTTTTCGGTGCGACCGAGATGGTGCCCATAAGCAGCAAGTTCAACCACCTGGTGACTTCATTTGGCCTCAAGGCTCTGGGGCCCGTATACGAGCTGATGGATAAACTCCTCGAGGCGGGAGCTCCGTCCGGGCAGAAGTTCACTGTGGATCCCAAACCGCTCGATCCGAAAGTTCCAAGCAATCCGGCGCAGGATCTGGTGTTTAAAATGTTCATGTACAGCAGGCAGAAAGACTACGAAAAACAGCTCAAGGAACTCGGACTCCTTTCGGATAATGCATTCACCTGCACATGCTATATGGACGAGGTCGGAAACAAACCGGGATTCGGAGAGGTGCTGAGCTGGTCTGAGTCATCCGCAGTCGTATATGCAAACTCAGTGCTCGGAGCGAGATGCAACAGAAACTCCGGAATCATCGACCTGATGGGGTCGGTAATCGGGTATGTGCCCAAGTTCGGGCTTCTGACTGATGAGGGCCGTAAAGCCGACTGGATTATAGAAATAAAAACGGAAAAGAAACCGGAGGCGCAGCTCCTCGGTTCTGCCATAGGCATGAAAGTTATGGAGGATGTGCCATATGTAATCGGGCTCGACAAATGGATAGGAAATGAGCTCGATGATGAAGCGTGCACATATCTCAAGGACTTTGGAGCCGCGACTGCATCGAACGGAGCCGTCGGTCTTTATCACATAGACGGACTCACTCCGGAAGCAGTCCAGAGCGGAAAGAAGCTCATCAAAAAGGATGCAAAGACATATGTCATAGACGATGCCGAGCTGGAGAGGGTTTACAGGGAGTATCCGGTAATCTGGAAGGATGAAAACGCAAAGCCCAAGCTCTGCTTTATGGGCTGCCCTCATATGAGCCTGCAGCAGCTCAAGGACTGGACGGACAAAGTGGAGGAAGGGCTCGCGAAGAGCGGTGCATCAAAAGTATCGGTGCCGACCGTATTTACAGCGGCGCCCGATGTGCTCGAATCGTTTGAAAAGACGGACTACGCAGCCAGGCTCAAGGCGACGGGAGTCATAACTTCATATATTTGCCCGCTCATGTACATGAACAATCCTCTGAGCGAGAAAATGCCTGTCATCACATCGAGCAACAAACTCAGGACATACACATCCGCGCGATATTATACGGATGATGAGATACTTGATCAGATAACGTCTAACAGGAAAGGAGGCAGATAGCATGAAGACTTTTCAGGGAAGAGTAGTGGTGCCGGGCAGGGTATCCGCCGAGGCACTCGTGACCCATCAGGGACTCAATACGCTGGCCTCCTTCCAGAAGGCTCTGCAGTTCGGAGACAAAAATGCCACATGCGGCGATCAGAACAATCCTGATCTTTACGGAAAACAAATGGCGGGGAAAGCTCTATGCCTGCCACAGACGATAGGATCAACTACGGGTGGACTCGTGCTCTACTGCGCAACATCTATGGGCAGGCAGCCTGCGTGCATGCTGTTTTCGAATCCTATTGATTCGCTCGCGGCGGCAGGTGCGGTGCTGGCAGATGTTTGGCTTGAAAATGCGCACATGCCTGTGGTCGACTCACTCGGAGATGAGTTCCTCGAGTACGTAAAAGACGGAATGAACATAATCATTCAGGAAGAGGGCAAAGTACTGGTAAGCGATCCGTTTTGATAATAATCAATGAGGGCACCTGAAAGAAGACAGATATGGATAAGAATGATAAGAGATACGCTGCATATGTGCAGATACTAAAAGAGGAACTGATACCGGCGATGGGCTGCACTGAGCCTATCGCCATTGCATATGCTGCGGCCAGAGCAGCAGCCGTGCTGGGCAGGCGCCCGGACAGGCTGCTGATCGAGGTGAGCGGCAACATAATAAAGAATGTAAAGAGCGTGGTGGTGCCGCACACCGGCGGACTTCGTGGCATAGCGTCCGCGGCCGCAGCCGGCGTCATCGCAGGAGACCCGGGTGCAGAGCTCGAGGTCATTTCAAACGTGTCCGAAGAACAGATAAAGGATATTCAGAAGTTCCTTGAAGATGCACAGATAGATATCAGGCATATCGATAACGGACACATTTTCGATATAATCATAAGTGCTTGTTCAGGACAGGACGAAGCAAAGGTCAGGATAGCAGACTATCATACCAACATAGTCATGATAAGCCGGAACGGCGAGGTGCTCGAAGAAAAAGAGATAGAATCCGAGACTGAAAGCGGTCTGACAGACAGAGGCTGCCTTACGATAGAAGGAATAGTTGAATTCGCGGATGCAGTTGATCTTGAAGATGTCAGGGAGACCCTCTTGAGACAGATAGAATACAACATGGCAATCGCAGAGGAGGGCCTCGCGGGAGATTACGGAGCCAACATAGGCAGCACCATAATGCTCGGTCATGAATACAGTCTGAATTTTGTAATGAGAGCTTATGCTGCGGCAGGAAGCGATGCGCGCATGAACGGATGCGAGCTGCCTGTGGTGATAAATTCCGGAAGCGGAAATCAGGGAATAACCACGAGCGTGCCGGTAATCGTATATGCCAGAGCGAAGAACAAATCCACTGACCTGCTCTTAAGAGCGCTCTGTGTATCCAATCTCGTGACGATACACCTTAAGACCGGTATAGGCAGATTGTCCGCATATTGTGGTGCAGTCAGTGCGGGCTGCGGAGCAGGAGCCGGGATTGCGTACCTGCAGGGGCACAAATCCGAGGGCATTGCACATACGGTCGTAAATGCTGTCGCGATAGATTCCGGAATTGTCTGCGACGGCGCAAAGGCAAGCTGCGCGGCCAAGATAGCGTCGGCAGTCGATGCCGGACTGATGGGACTGGCCATGTACAACAGGGGCAATCAATTCTTCGGAGGAGACGGCCTCGTCAAGGACGGCGTCGAGAAGACGATAGAGACCGTCGGACAGCTCGCGAGATTCGGAATGAAAGCAACCGATGAAGAGATTATCAAACTGATGCTCGAGGAATAGCAGAAGTAAGAGATGAACTGAGAAAGGACACTATGGTTTTAACTAAGGAAGATATCATCAGAATTCTGGAAGACAGGAATATAAAATATGAAATGGTGGAGCATCAGGCGGTATACACCATCGATGAGATGTTGGACTGCGAGATACCGCATCCGGAACAGATTGCAAAGAATCTGTTTATACGCGATGATAAAAAGCGCAAATACTACCTCATCACATGCCTGGAGGATAAAAAGATCAACCTCAAGGAATTCAGAAACGAGCATGGCACACGTCCTCTTACCTTCGCATCGGAGGACGACCTCATGGCTAAAATGGGACTGACACGAGGCGCCGTGACGCCATTTGGCATCCTCGCAAACGAGGAGAAGGACGTTATCGTATATCTGGATAAGGACTACGAAAACAAGATTATGGGAATCCATCCGTGCGACAACACCGCGACCGTCTTCGTCAATACGCGCGACGTCGTAAAGCTTCTCAAAGAGCACGGAAACGAAATCCACTTCGTCAAAATGTAGGACAGAACAATGAATCACGAAGAAGAGCGCATATGGCTCATAGAAAGACTCAAGAATATGAACCCGGCATACAGGAAGATTCAGCTGCCCAGGGATGAAAAGGGGCAGAAGGATCTCCTGAGGATTCTTATGAATGTATGGATGCCGGCTGCAGCTCCGCCGCAGGATTATCTTGATGTACAGAATTCTTATCTGAGGCGCGAGGCCATTATCAAAGGAATCGTGGATGAAAAAACCCTGACTCCATGCAGCAGCGATCCGAGGCTCTTCATATGGCAGGGTGACATCACAAGGATAAAGGCAGACGCCATAGTAAATGCGGCAAACGGAGCTCTCCTCGGATGCTTCGAGCCACTGCACGGATGCATAGATAATTTCATCCATACTGCTGCCGGTCTCGAGCTCAGGTGGGAGTGCAAGAAAATAATGGACAGGCAGGGACACGATGAGCCGGCAGGCAGAGCCAAGATCACATCCGGGTACAACCTCCCGGCAGCAAATGTGATACATACCGTCGGACCGATAGTGCCATATGGAGAACTAAGAGAAGAACACAGAAAGCTTCTCAGATCCTGCTACCTGTCGTGCCTTAAAATTGCAGAGGATAACAAACTGAAGAGCATAGTATTCTGTTGCATATCCACAGGAGTGTTTATGTTTCCGGCAGAGGAGGCAGCTAAAATTGCCGTGGCTGCCGTCAGGGAATATCTGGATGAGCAGAGCCAAAGATATGCAGATGATGACGAATATGCCGGCATCGAAAAGGTGATATTCGATGTATTTTCGGACCGGGATAAGGCAATATACGATTCGCTCTTGAACTGAAATGACGATAGAAGAAAAGATATTCAGCCACATGCGCTTTAACAGAAAACGCATGGAAGAGTACGGATTTGAGAATAAGGGGCCGGGAGCAACACTTTCGCGCGAATTTATGGATGGAGATTTCACTGCAGATCTTGTGGTGCACGAAAACGGCAGCATCAGGGGCAGGGTAATCGACAACATGAATGAAGAGGAATACTACCAGCTGAAGATGCCGACTTACACCGGAGCATTTGTGGGCAGTGTCCGGGAGGAGTATGAGAAACTCCTGAGAGACATCGCCGAAAAGTGCTGCACCGAAGTCGCCTTTGCATCAAATCAGGCCAACCGCATCGCAGACGCAGTTATGGAAAAGTATGCGGTAAAACCGGATTTTCCCTGGGATGACAAAAGATACAGCACTGCCGGGGTGTTCAGGCATGCGAACAACAACAAGTGGTTTGGGCTGATTATGAACATAGACAGGCGCCTGCTGGATAAAGCTGCCGAAGAGGAGTATGTGGATGTGCTCAATCTCAAGGCAGATGAGAGCAAAATCGAAATGCTCCACAAACTGCGTGGCATATATCCCGCATATCATATGAACCACAGCAAGTGGATATCGCTTGTGCTTGACGACTCACTGACAGACAGCTATGTCATGGACCTTGTGGATATAAGTTTCAGGCTGACATCGACAGGCGGAGGAGTGCTTAGTGAAGCCCTCATACGCGAGGTGCTGGAGGTAGCGGATAACATACCGTATGGCAGAGTGGTATCGTATGGTCAGATTGCGGAAATGATAGGCAGACCGAAAAATGCCAGGCTGGTTGGAAAGATCATGAGCATGGCAGACAGGTATGGTGAGCATCCCTACCACAGAGTGGTAAATCATGCCGGGCGCACCGTGCCGGGCTGGACAGAGCAACGCGAACTTCTTGAAGCGGAGGGTGTTGAGTTTCTGGAAAACGGCCGTGTAGATATGAAAAAATACAGGCTTTAGATTAAAAGGAATGCCGTATCTCAAAAAAGCATGGACCCGGCAGACTGCTATGATTGGCGGGCCCATAATGTATACAATTATACAGAATTTAGGCTGAAATATAGACAAATAAAGTCCCGTTTTGATAAAATTGCATAGCAAAGGGCATGGACTGTTGTTGCACAAATGGCAGTCCATTAACATTAAGAGAAAAAGGAGATTGGTAATATGAGTGGTTTTGTAAGTTTTATGAATGACATACTGTACAGACCGTATATCGTTCCTCTGTTCCTGATAGCGGTAGGTATCTACTTCACCATCAGGACCAAAGGCGTTCAGGTACGTATGATCAAGGAAATGTTCAGGGTAGTCACCGAAAAGCCATCCGATGACAAATCCATTTCATCATTCGGAGCACTGATGGTATCCACCGCATCAAGAGTAGGTACCGGTAACATCATCGGTGTATGTACCGCTATCATTCTGGGTGGTCCGGGAGCTATTTTCTGGATGTGGATCACAGCTATTTTCGGAGGCGCCAATGCGTTTATCGAGTCGACTCTGGCTCAGATTTACAAGAAGAAGGCCGATGACGGAACTTATTACGGCGGACCTTCCTACTACATGCAGAATGCGCTCGGACAGAGATGGCTCGGCGTTATATTCTCCATACTCATCATATTCACATATGCAGTGGGATATAACATGCTGGCATCGTACAATCTGCAGTCGACATTCTCAACATTCGGTTTCTACAAGGAAGGCAGCACGCCGATTATTATCGGAATCATCCTCGCTGTTCTCTTCGCCATCATCATTCTCGGCGGAGCCAAGAAACTGACAAATGTAACGGGATATCTCGTACCGATAATGGGCGTCATCTATGTAGTGATGTCACTCGTAGTACTTGTCATCAATGCGAAAAACCTCGGAACCATGTTCGGCATGATTTTCAAGAGCGCATTTGACTTCCAGGCCATATTCGGCGGATTCACGGGATCCTGCATCATGTGGGGTCTCAAGAGAGGACTTTACTCCAACGAAGCAGGTATGGGTTCTGCGCCGAACGCTGCAGCCAAGGCTGACGTTGCGCACCCTGTAAAGCAGGGACTCGTTCAGACACTGTCGGTATTCATCGACACACTTCTCATCTGCTCTGCAACAGCATTCATGTGCCTGTCCACAACGGGTATTGATCCTGCATCATTCGTAAATGCAGACGGCGGAGCTGATGCGGCACCTTACGTACAGGCATGCCTCCAGAGCGTGCTCGGCGGATTCGGACCGGTATTCATCGCAATATCGATGTCGCTGTTCGCATTCACGACTCTGATCGGTAACTATTCATACTGCGAGGGATGCTTCGCATTCATACTCAAGAGAGATATGACAAAGGTCGAGGTAACAATCTTCAGAATTATCGCCATCTTCCTCGTATTCCTCGGTGCCACACTGAGTGCAGGACTCGTATGGGATACAGCGGACATGTTCCAGGGACTTATGGTTATCTGCAACATCCCGACCATTGCAATCCTGGGCGGAGTGGCAATTAAGGCACTTAACAATTACACGGCCCAGCTGAAAGAAGGTAAAGCGCCTCACTTCAAGGCATCTGACATCGGACTTGACGGTGAGCATGTTGATTGCTGGAAGTGATGATTATACGGCGTTGCCGTACAGCCGGGAATCTGACAAATAACAATGAGCAAGGTTGACTGTAGTCAACCTTGTTTGCTATAGCGCTCTTAACAGGAAGGTCTGCTAGTCAGAGATGTATATGATAACGCACGGGCATAGCGGGGTGTCTCCGGAAGAGCAAAATCTGTGGCAATGGAGCTTGTGATTTAGTAAAATCAATATGTATGGGCAATATTTGGTCAATAGACGGGCTTGATGTGTACATCACCCGTAAGCGCATAAAGAGGATGAATATGAGGATAAAGGAGCCTGATGGCAGAGTTGTTATCAGCGCGCCTTTTGGGACTCCTGATGGTGATATAATTGAATTCGTCAGGAGCAAGCGCGGCTGGATAGACAGGAACGCCGCGCGCATCCGGGCGAGAGCCGAGGCACACCCCGAGCCCGCGACGTGGGCCGAAAAGGAGGCTCTCCGCCGGGATCTCAAAAGGCGCATAGCAGCCAGGCTCCCGTATATGGAAGATGCCACGGGACTTCGCAGCAACGGCTGGACCGTGAGGGATATGCATACGAGATGGGGCAGCTGCAACACAAATACCCATCATCTCAATTTCAGCCTCATGCTCGCATCCCGTTCGGATGAGGAGCTCGATTATGTCATACTGCACGAGCTCGTGCATACCGTGGTTCCGAATCACGGAGCTGACTTTTATGCCATGATGGACAGGTATATGCCGGGCTGGAAGACAATAAGAAAGCGCCTTAAATATTAAGGATTCTTAAAAAGGAGCAATATCATAAAATGGAAGTACCACAACTCATAATCGATCTTGCGATAATGCTTACCACCGCTGCGGTGGTAACTATTTCGTTCAAAAAGCTCAGGATACCGACTATCCTGGGATATATTCTGGCTGGATTTTTAATCAGCCCGAATTTTCCGTTATTTTTGAACGTTGCGAGCAAATCATCCATAGAGACATGGAGCGAGATCGGAGTCGTGATAATACTTTTCCATATAGGGCTTGAGTTCGACTTCCACAAGCTCGCGGATATAGGAAGCACGGCGATAGTATCCGCCGCAGTCAAGATGAGCGGAGTTATGTTCATAGGATATGCACTCGGAATGCTGCTCGGAATGAGCACCATGAACTGCATATTCCTCGGTGCAATGCTTTCAATCAGCTCGACTGTCGTAATACAGAAATGCTTTGAGGAGATGGGACTCGGAGAGGAGAAATTCGCAAGACTCGTCATGGGCTCTCTTGTCATGGAGGACGTCATATCCGTATTCATGATGGTCATACTGACCACTATGGCAGCGAGCCGGGCGGGAAGCCCTGCGGATACGGCGCTTCACCTTTTCCTGATGATCTGCTACCTCATCATGTGGCTGCTGCTCGGAATATATCTCGTTCCGACTTTCCTCAACAAAGCCATGAACTTTATGAACGATGAGACACTGACTCTCCTCAGTATAGGATTTTGCTTCTTAATGGCACTGCTGGCGCAGTTTCTCGGCTTTTCGATGGAGCTCGGAGCTTTTCTCGCAGGATCGTTCTTTGCGAGCACCGTACACGTGCATGATATAGAGCGCGTCACATCGGGCATCAAGGATATGTTCGGCGCCATATTCTTCCTGTCGGTCGGAATGCTCGTAGATCCTTCTATCATAGCGGAGAAATGGACATCTATCGTGCCGATTGCGGTAGTTGCCGTAGTGGCCAAGCTGATATTTGCAACAATAGGAGTGCTGCTCTCGGGGCAGGATGCGGAGACAGCCATAAGAGCCGGTACATCGCTTGCGCCTATCGGAGAATTTTCATTCATCATCGCATCGCTTGGAATAAGCCTCGGGGTCATGGATGATTATCTCTATCCGGTGATAGTTGCATCATCAATACTTACGATTATATTTACGCCTGTCTTCATAAAGCAGACGGATTCCATAATCGCGCTTGCATCCCGCATGCTGCCTGAGAAACTGATGGACAAAATCAGGGATTATACCTCATCGAATCAGGACAGGGAGGAGCACACTTCAGAGTGGAAGACAGTTCTCAAAGACTACTTTATTAAATTCGTAATATACGGAAGCATCATGCTCGTCGCAGCGGTTGCGGGCTGCAGGCTCCTGTATCCAGCACTTGAGCCGCATATCGGACACATGGGTGCAGGTATTGTTTCGACCGTGCTGATTTATGTGGTGATGCTTTTGTTTGCCATGCCTTTCCTCGGAAGAAGGAATGCTGCATTTACAAAACTCTGGGTGGACAGGCTTTCAAACCGTCCGCCTCTTGTGGCCATGTCCATGCTCAAAATCGCGGCCATTGTGCTCATAGCGCTGATACCTCTTATAACATTGTTTAAAATACAGAACCTGCCTCTGCTGCTTATCGTGCCGGCGGTCCTGTATCTGATAGGAAGGTCCAATTTCATCTCAACGTACTATCTGCAGCTCGAAGCGAGATTCCTGGCCAATCTGAACCAGACGACCATGGAAGCGAAGAGCAGCGAAGAGGGATGGCTGCAGGCCTTTGACGAGGATTATGTCATAACGAGCTGGTACGTCCCCAAGGGAGCCTCTTATGCAGGTAAGAGTCTTGCTGAGCTTCAGTGGGGCAGGTATGCGAACGTGTATATCGTAAAAATGAGAAGAGGCGACAAGAACATCACGATGCCGCCTGCCAAGACGGTTGTGGCCGAAGGTGACAAATTATACGGAATCGGAGACAAGACTTCTCTTCCGACATTCCTGAATACAATAGAGATTGAAAGAAACAAGCCGATAAGAACTCTGAGGGATTTCCTGTCCATGGGATATCCTGACAAGGACCACGAGCTCGCACTCGCGACCTTTAAGGTCAGGGGCACGGAGCGCTATGTGGGTAAACCCGTAAGAAGCAGCAGGCTAAATATCAGCAATCACTGCATGATACTCGGCATAGAAAGAGACGGCTATGCCATAAAACTGCCTGATTCCAACATGCTGATAGAAAAGGGCGACATACTCTGGCTCATCGGCACAAATGACAATCTGAGCATCATCGCGGCACAGTCCGTGGGTGAGGTCGGATCGCAGTGCCTGATACCCGAAGGCTATTACGAAAAACTCGTGGAAGAAAAGGGCGGTGCTGAATAGTGGACTGGGCGATTATATCTAAATACATACTGCCGCCTCTGGTGGGAGCCGTAATCGGATACTTCACGAACCTCATAGCCGTCAAGATGCTTTTCTTTCCGCATGAGGAGAAAAGGATATTCGGCCGGAGGGTCCCGTTTACGCCGGGAGCAATCCCAAAGGGCAAAGCCAGGCTCGCCAAGGCAGCGGGAAATATCGTGCAGAACGACCTGTTCACAAAGGAGGACATCTCAAGCCGCCTGCTGACCGAAGAAGTAGAAAGGCCTTTGATAGACAAGGTCATGGGCATATTGTCCGAGAATATCAGGGACACGGGATCGATACTTACCGGCGGCGCGGATAAATATGACAAGCTTGAGGAAAGCTTTGTGGACCTGCTGAGCGAAAAGATAAGCGAAGCGATCAAAATGATGGACATACAGAACATCATAAAGCGCGAAGGCACTTCGATGATAAACGACCACATCGCAGAATCCCTCGTGCTGAGCATAGTTGTGTCCGACAATCTCATCGAAAAGGCCATGACGAGCGTCGCCTCCGCGATGGAGGAATTTATCGACACGCGGGGCAGGGAGATGATACATGAAATCACATCATCACGCATACACGACCTCGGAGACAGAACGCCGCTACATGTGCTCGCCCAGGCCGGCTACAGCGAGGAGTTCGTAAGGGAGAAGCTCGCGGCTGCGTACAGGGAGTCTGTCGTAAATGCCGTGAACTCCGCGCTCAAGAGAATAGATGTTGCCTCCATAGTCGAAAATAAGATAAACTCGATGTCGGTGGAGGAACTTGAAAAGGGAGTGCTCCAGGTCATGAAGACCGAGCTCGATATGATAGTCAGGCTCGGCGCGCTCATAGGCCTGGTGATAGGAAGTATTAATATATTCATATAAAGGAGAAGTGTAATGAAAAAGTTTACTATTGAGATGGAAGACGGCGGTATCATGAAGGGCGAACTCTACGAGGATATCGCGCCCAAGACCGTGGCCAATTTCGAAAAGCTCGCATCGGAGGGTTTCTATGACGGGCTTATCTTTCACAGGGTTATTCCCGGTTTCATGATCCAGGGTGGCTGCCCTAACGGAAACGGCATGGGAGGCCCCGGATACAGCATCGAAGGCGAGTTTACGTCAAACGGCTTTAAGAACGACCTCAAGCATGAGAGGGGAGTGCTCTCGATGGCGAGGGCCATGGACCCGAACTCCGCAGGTTCGCAGTTCTTCATCATGACATCCACATCGCCTCATCTCGACGGAGACTATGCCGCATTCGGCAGAGTGACCGAGGGCATGGAGACGGCAGACAAGATCGTAAACAGCAAGAGAAACATGATGGATAAACCTCTCGAGGATCAGAGGATAAAGAGCATCAGAGTGGAAGCTTAATACAAGAAGCCGGGGTTATGGACAAAGACAAGAGTAAAAATACAGAATACAGCTGGGAGAGGGTGCAAAAGAAACTCTATTCCATGGTGTCCATCGGAGTGGTGGACAACAAACTCAACCAGGGATATGACATCTTAAGCACGCTGGCGCTTATCATAAACATAGCGGCGGCATTTCTGAGCACATTTGAGAGCATAAGGGCGGAGCACGGTCAGCTGCTTAACATGATTGAAGCAATTACGGTCTTCTTTTTCGCCATAGACTACGCACTCAGGGTCCTCACGGCATCCCAGCAGTTCAGGGGCTGCAGCGAAGGCGAGGCCATCAGAAAGTATGTCCTTTCAGGATACGGCATCATAGACCTGCTATCTTTCCTGCCGTACTACCTGCCGGCATTCTTTCCTGCGGGCGCCGCGGTGTTCCGTATGTTCAGGGTCATCAGGATATTCAGACTCTTCAGAATCAACGCATATTCGGATTCACTGACGCTGATCGGAAACGTACTTACGAGCAAGAGAACCCAGATCCTTGCATCCGTGTTCATCATACTTTTGCTCATACTGGCATCGAGCCTGTGCATGTACAGCGTGGAGCATGAGGCACAGCCCGAGGTGTTTGAAAACGCTTTCTCGGCCATATGGTGGGCGACCTCCACATTGCTGACAGTCGGCTACGGAGACATATACCCGATAACCGTGCTCGGTCAGATACTCGGCATAGTCATTACATTCCTCGGGGTCGGCCTTGTAGCCATTCCTACAGGTATCATAAGCGCCGGATTCGTCGAGGAGTACCAGAAAGCAACGAGACTTGCGGACATCGAGGAGCAGGCGGACATACACTTCATAGAGTTTGTAATCAAGGATAATGACAGCTGGGCCGGCAAACAGGTAAAAGATGTAGGCGTCCCGCACAACACGCTGATTGCAATCATAATGCGCGGAAAGGAAACGATAATCCCAAGGGGTGATGTGACCATACTGCCGGGCGATAAGCTCATACTGTGTGCAGAGCCTGCCGGCGACGGCGTGCTGGAGCATGTAAAAGAAGTGAGCCTCCGCAAAAATCATCCGTGGAACGGACAGCGCATAATGGATCTGGATATATCACGTCAGACATTCGTGGTCATGGTGGACAGGGCCGGAAAAATGATGATACCGACAGGCGACATGGAGCTGCTCGAAGGAGACAGAGTGCTCGTGTTCACCAAGGAGAATATAAATAAATATCTGAGGCAGTATGGATTTTAGACGGATGCGTCGGACTTCCAGAAGCCGCGGAAGAATAGCATCATAAGCGGGTAGATCTCGAGGCGGCCGCATATCATGAGCATGCCCATAACGAATTTGCCAAAGGATGAAAATCCTGTGACCACATCGGATCCGGAGGCAGCGCCTATGCAGGTTCCGGTGCATGTAAGCATGGACTGCGAATAGCAAAGGGCATTATATAGGCCGCAGTTATCAAGGGACAGGAGCAGGGCTCCGAGCAGATATGTAATCATGAAAAGAGCGATGAAGAGGTTGGCGCTGACCGCCCTGTCGCTCTTTATCGGTTTTTTGTCGAAAGTAAGAGTCCTGACGCTACTCGGATGGATGTGCCGGTACAGCGTGTACGATATGGATTTGAGCGCGACTATAAGCCTTGCATCTTTGAATCCTCCGGCTGATGAAAAAGCAGAGCCTCCTATGAACAGCTGGAGCATTACGAGTATGATGCAGCCCGCCGGCCACGAGCTCATATCCGATGCTATATAACCCGAGGTAGACAGGAATGAAACAACCGAAACAGCGGAGTCGCCTATGACTTTCACTGCATCCTGCGCCGGGTTTGCCGCGATTATGAGAATGCTGACGAGAACGATGCTTATGGCTATGCGGCCTGCTCTGAATTTGAGCTCGCTGCTGTTTTTTATTTCCGCAAACTGCCTCCTGCATATGAACACGAATATGAGGATGTTGGTCGAGGCGAGGAATGCAAAGAGCGTAAATATGCCCTTGATATATGCAGGCATGGATGTGATCACTGAATTGTTGATGTGATGAAGTCCTGCCGATGCGCTGTTTGAAAGGGCGCTGAGAAGGGCCGTATAAAGCGGCATCCCTCCCGCCGCGAGCAATATGAACTGAGCGAGGGTAAATGCAGCATATATCATGATGAACATGCGGTAATTGCTTCTGAATTCCGGTCTGTCCTTAAGGAAGTCAGGCCCCGGAATCTCTATGGCTGCAAGGCCTGCACCCACATAGCGGCGGGACCTGATGATGGACAGGCAGAGCAGAATAATGCCAATACCACCGAGCCAGTTGAGAATGGATCTGTAGAGCATGATGCCGGACGGGAGCATGCCGGAGTCAAACGAACTTGCGGCGGTGCCCGTCCACGATGCACATGACTCCATGAACGCATCTGCGGGGCCTATGCCCGGCACCGCAAAATAAAATACAAATGATGAAATAAGTATAAGCAGGAGCCAAGTGAATACGACCGTCATAATCATGGTCCTGGGCTTTATGTCCGTCACGGTACTGCCGCCAAAGGAGCTCAGGATTATACCGCCGCCTGCGCAGAATAACATCCCGCACATCATGACGTTGACCGAGTGGCTTTCACCAAATGCCAGGGACGCGGCAACAGGGGGAACCATCGCGACTGCCGTCAGTATCAGTGCGAGCGAGAGCATATTCAGGATATAACGTCTGCTGTCTGCCATTAAGAGTATCTCTCCTTGTCAAACCCTGTCCGGATGTATGAAATACTTCGAAAAAACAACGAAAAGCGTTACGAGCTCGAGCCTGCCTGCAATCATCACAATGGCGAGCACGAAAGTGTTAAATCCGTTGTAAAAACTGTAAGTGCATACCGGCCCGACCTTTTCAAGCCCCGGCCCCACGTTGCTGATGCATGAGAGAGCTCCCGTGAAGTTGCTTATGAGGTCTCCCTGTCCGCTGAGGGAAATCAGCAGAGTGGCTGCAAGCAAGGTGATTATATACATGCTGACAAAACCGACTATGTAAGTCAGAGTCTCGGGCAGGAGTTTATGCCTGTCTATGCTGACATCCTTGACAACTCTGCCGTGGAGTTTGATTTTCATTTCCCTTACTATCAATTTCCATATGGCCAGCACTCTGATGACCTTGACGCCGCCTGCCGTGGACGAGCTCGAGCCGCCCGATATCATGAGCAATATGATAATCGTGAGGCAGAGCGTCGGCCAGAGGTTAAAGTCCGTGGTCGCAAAGCCTGTGGTGGACATTATGGTCGTGACCTGAAATGCTGCGTCGGTGAGGGCCGAAAATGCATCGGTATAGCCGCCCTGCGTTATCAGGGATATTGTAATCAGGGCCGTCGAAATCACCACTATCGAAAGATAGAGCCTGAACTCTTCATTTCTGAACATCTTACGGATGCCGCCGCCGATCAGAACGAAGAAAAGCTCGAAGTTGGTGCCGGCGAGGACCATGAATATCGTGATGACCCAAGTGATGTAGTAGCTGTCAAAGTGGGCTATGCTGTCGGCATATGTGGAGAAACCACCGGTTGCCATGGTCGTTAACGAGTGGTTGGCCGCGTCATACAGATTCATGCCGCCGAGCATCAAAAGCACGATTTCGGCAAGCGTCAGAATGATATATGCAATGTAAAGCCTCTGCGCCGTGCCGGTAAAGCTCGACGAGAGCTTGGTGACGGTAGGACCTGGGGTCTCTGCCGCTGCGATATTCCGGGCTTTGATTCCAAAGCGCGGGAGCAGAGCCACAAAGAGAACTATTATGCCCATTCCGCCGAGCCACTGCGTAAGAGAGCGCCACATAAGCACCGCGCGGGGCAGTGATTCAACATCATCTATTATGGTGGCGCCTGTGGTAGTAAAGCCCGATGCGGTTTCGAAAAAAGCATCTATGAAACCCGGAATCGAATCTGTCAGAATGTACGGAAGGCTTCCGATGACGGAGGATACCAGCCATACCGAAGCTACCAGAAGATATGAATCCCTGAGTTTAAGACTGAGGGAATTTATATCGGAGCCAAGGAACTTTCTGATTACGAAACCCAGGGCAAAGCAGAGTATCATGACAAATGAAAAAGCTCTGATGGAGGTGCTCTCCCGGTAAATCAGAGCAGTCAACAGAGGAAGTGCAAAACACGCTCCCAGCAGATTAAGATAGACTCCGTAAAAACTAATAGTTCGTTTCATGTGAATGCTGCAGACTGTTTACCTGCTGATGCCTATGCGGCCGGCCGGTCTTACCAGCTGCTCTATATATCCTATCTCAGATACCAGGCATACCACTATCACGCGGTCGCCGTCCCTGATGATGGTATCACCTGTAGGGATGATGGTCTCTCCGCCTCTTCTTACGGCTGCGATGATCACATAATCCGGCAGACCGAGGTCCTTGAGCGGGGTGTTCAGCATGCTGATCCTGTCGGATGCATATATCTCCATAATCTCCGCCTGTCCCTGCAGGAGCACGGATGAAAGAACGCGCTTGGAACCCCTGACGGCTCTCAGTATGCTGCTCGCTGTTATATCGAGCGGGTTGAGGACTATATCTATACCGAGCTTTGAAATCAGCTCCTTATAACTCTCGTGACTTACTTTGGATATTACATCCTCAACGCCGTGGTTCTTGGCTGTGAGAGCAAGGAGGAGGTTTTCCTCATCAAAACCCGTGCATGTGACGAATGCATCCATGCTGTCGAGGTCTTCGTCTATCAAGAGAGGGATGTTGGTGCCATCCCCGTTGATGACCATTACGTTTCTGAGCTTGTTGGTCAGATAGTGGCAGCGCTCGCGGCTCTGCTCTATGAGCTTGACCCTGGAGCCATACTCGGAGAGCCTCTCGGCGAGATAGTAGCCGGTTTTGCCGCCTCCGATAATCATCACTTTCTTGGAATTGCTGTGATGGAACCTGGAGTGGACTTTCTTGCTGAGCTTAAATACATCGTCCTTTTCTCCGATGAGGTAGATGATATCTCCGCTCTCGATCCTGTCTGAGCCGTGCGGTATCAGAACCCTGCCGCTTCTGGAAATTCCGATTACGATGAATCCCGGCATGACGGCACGGAACTCCGTAAGGGATTTGCCGACGATATCCGGGAGTTTGCCTGCATCGAACTCGATGAGCGCGATGCGGTCAAATGTGTAAATACCGTTGCTCAGGGTATATTTTTCGATCAGGTAGCGGTATATCTCTCCCGTGATAAGGAGGTCCGGGTTGATGAGCATGTCGATGTTGTAATGCTCCCTGATGAAATTGAGCTGGTTCATATGCTCGGGGTCTCTGACTCTTGCTGCCACGTGCTTTGCGCCCAGAACTTTGGCAAACGAAGCTGCGAGTATGTTTGTGTCATCGGATGTCGTGACACTGAAAACAAAGTCCGCATCAGAGGCGTGTATCTCATTCAGAAGGTCGACGGTTTTGGCGTCGCCGCTTACGGTCAGCACATCGTACTGCTGTGCTATGGTATTAAGTTTTTGCTCGTCGGTATCCACGAGAGTGATGTCGTAATCACCATCGGAAAGTGCTTCGACGAGGCGAAGGCCGAGCTTGCCGGCACCGAGTATTAAAATCTTCATTTTTCCATTTAATGTAAACTATTTTAGTAGACAAACTCAAACACCGTAATATATACTGTAATCGGTTACAGAAAAGTTACAAAACGGTTACACTGAGTTCAACAAATCATATGGACAGTATACTCTTAAACACCTGTGAAAACTACATAAAAAACAGAAATGAAATGAGAAGAATTCTCAGGAGCGAGGGAGCACCCATGCATCTTATGGGCGCAGCCTGCCTGACGGCCTTTTCAAGGACTCCAGATGATGAAAAAATCCTGGCCGCCGAGAATCTCCTCAAGGACAGGGAGCCTGTTGATTCTCCGATAAGAGGAGCCATCAAATCGGTAACAACGGTCCATATGATGCTGGCAGGCAGCATGGAGGACTATTACAGGGACCTCAGGAGAACGCATGACATCATCAAGGTTCATCAGGGAACCGATGATGAAAGATACTACATGGCTGCCCTGATGATGAACGATAAGATATCGGATATGCCGGAGATACTGCAGCTCATCGACAGGACTTCCATGATACACGAGGGCATGGGCAAATCCTTTGCATCTGTTGCCGACAAATCAAGCTATGTTGCAGCGGCGTATGCTGCGGCCTGCGGCGTCAGAAATGTCAGGGCATATATCGACAAAGTAAGAGAATGCGAGAGTTACCTCAGGGATTCCGGAGTCATCAAAGGCATAAATGAAGACATGTGCATGGTGCTTGCGCTGATACCCGAACCGACCAAAGCCAAGTGCGACAGGGCGATCAGCTTTTACAAGGCCATTAACTCGCTCGGCCTGAATTTCGAAAGGCCTGAGGAAGCCACGATACTTGCATTCCTTGCGGGCATAGACATGCCGGCGGATGAGATGGCTGCAGCCGTGCGTGATGCCGATGAGATCTCAAAGCTTCACAGCGGATTTAATGAGGGCGAAGGCATAGTATTGAGGCACGTATACACAGGCATGCTCGTGACCATGGCATATGTGTCGGATCACGGCGTTCCGGGTCTTAAAAAGGTATTCATGGCCAATGACGAAATGCTCAAGAGGACGGTTCTCATGGAGTCCCAGTCCGTGATGCACATTCAGATGAGCTACGTGGACCCGGAGGACCTGCACATATAAGGCGCTTAATACAGGGTGCGCATATGCGCACCTTTTTGGTGCAAAGAATATACTCAAAGTGTTAGAATTCAGATATGAAAAAAACTACTCTTTGCTATATTGACAATAACGGATCCTGGCTCATGCTCTACCGGAACAAAAAACCCGATGATCCGAACGAGGGCAAATGGCTCGGAATAGGTGGAAAGATAGAGCCCGGAGAGACGCCGGATGAATGCAACAAGAGGGAAGTTCTGGAAGAGACAGGGCTCATCCTTTTGAATCAGACATTTCACGGCGTTATAAAGTTCCGAGCCACCACATATGAGAATGAAGATATGTATCTCTACAGCAGCGGGGATTTTGAGCCCGCAGATGAGGCAGCGAAGGAGAGATTCAGAACTGATGGCATATATGAACTTCCGGAATGCGATGAGGGAGAGCTCAGATGGATTCCGAAGGAGGAGCTGCCGGGCCTTCCGATGTGGGAAGGAGACAGGGCCTTTGTGGAGAAACTCCTTGCGGGCACGCAGAACATTTCCATGACATTGCAATACACAGGTGAGGTCTGTAAAATTATAGAGGAACAGACAGATTGAGTCGCAGCTATTATTATTTTGGGAAGAGAGGATGGTCATGAAAGCATACATCGACAGAATAAAAGATGCAGAGGAACTTTGCTGGATCAATCCTTGCAGGGTCAGCGCGAGAGAGGCTCTTTCGCAGGTGGAGTTCAACGCGGATGATGTGGCAGACGCCGCAGCAAGGCTAGAGAGATTTGCCCCGCTTATCATGCATTATTTCCCGGAGACCAGGACGGATGGCGGCATCATAGAGTCGCCTCTTACCGAGATAGAGGATATGAAGCAGATTCTGAACGATGAGGGCGCGAGACTCACGGGCAGGCTCTTCCTCAAAAGAGACAGCGACCTCAAGGTATCGGGCTCGGTCAAGGCCAGAGGCGGCGTATACGAGGTGCTTAAACATTCGGAGGACCTGGCCATAAAAGCCGGAATCCTGGACAGCAAAGCAGATGATTATATGAAACTCGCATCCGATGAGGCCAGGGAGCTGTTCGGAAAATACAAAGTCCAGGTCGGCTCGACCGGAAATCTCGGAATGAGCATAGGCATCATGTCCGCCGCGCTCGGATTTGAAGCTATAGTCCATATGTCAATGGATGCAAAACAATGGAAGAAAGACCTGCTCCGCGAGAGGGGAGCGACGGTCATAGAATACGAAGGAGACTACGGAGCCGCAGTAGAGCAGGGCAGAGCGGAGTCCGATGCAGATCCCATGAGCTATTTCGTGGATGACGAGAACTCATCTGCGCTCTTCCTCGGGTATGCGGTTGCAGCCGGAAGGATGGATGCGCAGTTCAAGGAACAGGGCATAGTAATAGACGACAATCATCCGCTGTTTGTATACCTCCCCTGCGGAGTCGGCGGAGCACCGGGCGGAGTGACCTTCGGGCTCAAGCTCCTGTACGGAGACAATGTGCATTGCTTCTTTGTGGAACCCGTTACCTGCCCATGCATGCTGGTCGGGCTCGAGACGGGAGAGATGAACAACATATGCGTTCAGGATGTCGGACTCTCCGGAATAACGGAAGCTGATGGGCTCGCCGTAGGAAGACCATCGGGGCTTGTATGCAGGTTCATGAATCTCATGATGGCCGGCGAGTTCACGGTGGATGACAGCAGACTAAACCACTACCTCAGAAAGCTTTATAACAGCGAGGGGCTTTTCATAGAGCCGAGCTCGTGTGCGGGCTTTATCGGACCTGCCACCATCAGCACGGATGAGGATGCCAGGAGATACCTGATGCAAAATGAACTTGAGGACAAGATGCCGGATGCCGTCCACGTGGCATGGGCTACGGGAGGCAGCATGGTGCCACTTGATATAAGAGAAAAGTTGCTGAGAATCGGATAGACAACGGAGGGATTCAGATTGGACACAGTATTAAGAAATACATGCGAGAAGTTTATAGCAAACCAGAACCTGCTGCGCGAGAGCTTCAAAAGAGAAGGAATTGCCATGCACCTGATGGGGGCAGCCGCAATGACCGGATCGGGCGGAGAGCTCACGCTTGAGAACCTGAAAAAGTGCGAAGACTTTCTGGACACAAAGGCGGGCGTGTTTTCGTCCATCCGCGGCATACTTAAGATGCCCATGATAGTAAACATGGCGCTCAGCGGTAAGGCAGAAGACTATTATGAGACCGTGCAGAGGGCCTACGGGGATATAAAGGAAAACCGCGGCACCAAGGATGAGAGGTTTTTCCTCGCTGCGATGATAATCGCTTCTGCGGTGAATAGCGACGAAGAGATAACAGCGGATGTCGAAACCGCAGGAAAGATTTTCGAGTTGACCGATGCTTCGGGCCGCTTCTTTGCGGATATGTCGTGTTTTGTCACTGCAAGTTCCATAGCTGCGGGAGGAGATGTGGACATCGATGCATATGCAGAGAGATTTGCGCTTTGCAAGGAAGAGCTCAGGCTGAGCTCCGGAATAGGAAAGGTGCCGGAGGATCTTTGCATGCTGATAGCCGCAAGGGACGGAGATATAAACGAAATGTGCGGGAGAGTGCTCGAGATTGCTGACGCCCTCGGAGATAAGAAAATCAGCCTCGGAACGGGCGATGCCGCATCCATGCTCGCGGTCCTGGCGACGTTGGACATGAGCCCGGATGAGATAGCCAAAAGAGTATCGGAAGCCAGCGCATTTCTTAAAGAGCAAAAGGGATTCGGCTTCATGGGAGTCGGCAAGGAGATGAGATATCTCTACGCATCCATGCTCGTCTGCATGAGCTACCAGGCCGGACCCGGAGCAGATGATGCCGCAGCCAAGGCCACAACGAACAACGCAATCGTAGGGAGATTTATAATGCAGCAGCAGCTCATCATACTCACTACGATAATGACCTCGGTCAATATGGCCAATATGATGATGGTTTCAAATCTCGGATAGCAATTTCTTCTGAACAATAAAAAGCCGCAGCCAGCTGCCTGTCAGGGAGTGACTGCGGCTTTTAAATTTCTGTTTTTCGGTCGCGCTGATTATTTGCTACTGCGCGAGGTCCTCCTCAGACCACGGATGGGCCTCTACGCTTGCCGCGTGTTCGGCTTCGGTCCTGCCGTAGTAGACTGTGCCGTCCGGACCTGCGTAGAAGAAGAGGTAGTTGTTGGACTCGGGATTGAGCACCGCATCTACCGGAGTTCCCGTCACCTGGCAGATAGGTCCCGGCGGCAGGCCCGCGTACTTACGGGTGTTGTACGGGCTGGTGCTGTCGAGCTGACTCTGCTTGAGATCGACCCTGTCCTCCTGGAAGATGTAGCATACCGTGACATCGGAGCCAAGGGACATACCCTCGGAGATCCTGTTTTTGAATACTCCGGCCACCCCGGGCTGATCCTCTGCCATGGCCTCCTTGTTGACTATGGAAGCCAGGGTAAGCAGCTCGTGCACGGAATAATCCGTCGCCTCGATTGCGTCCTTTCTGGCGCTCAGCTCTTCGTCCATCCTGTCGAGGCACATCTCTGTAAAGCCCTCGATTGTGGAGTTGTCGGTCGTTACGAAATATGTATCTGCATAGAGATAACCCTCGAGAGGATACATGACGTCTTTGCCGAGCACCTCATCGGTCAGGAACCAGTATTTATCAATCAGCTCCTTGACATATTCCTTATCCGACCACTTGGCCATAATCTCGTCCGCGCTGAAGTCGAGCTGCTCTGACATGGCTGCAGCCACCTGCTCGAGCCTCGCGCCGTCCTTGACTTCGATGGATTCCTTGGATATGTAATCGAAGTTGCCCTCGTTGATTATATTCATCATCTGGTTAAAGGCCATACCTTTGTTGAACACATATGTGTTGGCCTGGAGGCTGTTGTATCCTCCGAGCTTGGCGTTTACCTTGGCCCAGAACGGACTCCTGACAAGGCCGGCATCATTGAGGATTTCGACTATCATGCTGGCGCCCGATCCGTTTGGAATCTCGACCATGACAGGGTCTTCGTTGCCCGGCTCAACGGCGCGAAGTCCCATGGTGTATGCACCGCCGAACCCCACGGCTACAGCCAGGAGGAGTATCAGTATAAGAAGACCCCTCAGCGGTTTCTTTTTCTTTTTTACTACTGTGTTTTCGCTTGATGCATTTCTCGATGCTCTGCTCATCGGCAATTCCTTTCAAACTATCTGTGTGATATACTCTTTTCGGAATAAACGGCGTCGCCGTGTTTCCGCTATCTGGTATTTTCCATCTGGATAATTATATAGGAAGACAGCTGAAATGACAAAGAACACAAAAGACACGCACGAAATGAACGGTTTCAAGGCATTTCTGAAACGCAAGAATATCGAGATAAGCGCCAGAAGATACGGCATAGATGCGCTTTCCGCAATGGCACAGGGACTGTTTTGCTCTCTGCTTATCGGAACGATAATAAACACCATCGGCACCCAGTTCCATATCGGGTTTTTAACAGATCCCGTGTGGATCATGAAGTCCGGTGAGGCGGCGATTCCGTATACGGTGGGAGGCCTGGCGGTCGCAATGACCGGGCCGGCGATGGCCATAGCCATCGGCTACGCGCTGAAAGCGCCCCCGCTCGTCCTCTTCTCACTGGCCACGGTAGGCTTTGCGGCCAACGGCCTCGGAGGAGCGGGCGGCCCGCTCGCAGTACTCATAATCGCCGTCATAGCTGCCGAATTCGGCAAAGCCGTGCAGGGCGAGACCAAAGTGGACATCCTTGTGACGCCTCTTGTGACCATAGGTGTCGGCGTCGCACTTTCCGCATGGTGGGCTCCCGCACTTGGGGCGGCCGCCATGAAGGTAGGCACTCTCGTAATGTGGGCCACGGAGCTGAGGCCTTTCATGATGGGCATCATCGTATCCGTGATAGTCGGCATGGCGCTGACCCTCCCAATCTCTTCGGCTGCCATATGTGCGGCTCTCGGACTCACGGGACTTGCCGGCGGCGCGGCAGTTGCAGGCTGCTGCGCTCAGATGGTCGGATTTGCCGTCATGTCATTTAAGGAAAACAAATGGGGAGGACTCATCTCTCAGGGCATAGGAACTTCTATGCTCCAGATGGGTAATATAGTAAAAAATCCGAGGATATGGATAGCACCCACTCTGACCGCAGCCATAACAGGACCGATTGCGACCTGCATATTCAAGCTCCAGATGAACGGAGCCGCCGTATCAAGCGGCATGGGAACCTGCGGCCTTGTGGGACAGATAGGCGTGTACTCGGGCTGGGTAGCTGACGTCGCATCCGGTGCAAAGGCAGCCATCACGCCCATGGACTGGGCAGGCCTCATCCTGATCAGTTTCGTACTTCCTGCCGTGCTCGCACCCCTTATCAACATGGGCTGCCGCAAGCTCGGCTGGGTCAAGGACGGCGACCTGACACTGTAGAATACCCCTTACTGTTTAGATAAAAGAGCAGGCGTAAGCCCAATGTCATTAAGTTAAGATGACGAAGAGATACTCTCTCATCAGAAATGATGAGGGGGTATTTTTTTCTTGAACACATTGCG